>CAIQEX010000183.1 GCA_903870955.1 uncultured beta proteobacterium | reverse complement strand
TTGTCAACATCAGCGCCACTGCGCTGATGCACCTGTGCAATACCCTGGGCGCTGAAGAATTGCTCAAGCAAATCGTGCAGGCCGGCGTGCTGCCACGTGAACTGGTGCTTGAAATTACCGAGCATGAGCGCATTCAAGACATGGACCTGTTGTCCCATACGCTTAGCAGCCTGCGTGGAAAAGGCATTGGTCTGGCGTTGGATGACTTTGGCGACGGGCATTCCAGCCTGCGCCTGTGGTCTCAGCTCAAACCCGACATCGTCAAGATTGACCGCTACTTCATCAAGGACGTCAGCAGCCAGGGTGACAAGGTCAAAACCATTCAGGCATTGCAACAAATTGCCACCATCTTTGGCAGCCAATTGGTGGCCGAGGGGATCGAGACGGCGGACGACTTGCGCGTGCTGCGTGATATGGGTCTGGCGTTTGGTCAGGGCTATTTTTTGGGCTATCCGGAACGGGCACCAGCCACTCAAGTGGGTGCCGACGCGATGCACGTATTGAACGAGCGTCAGGTCGCCGTGTTCCCGGAACTCAGCCGCGCAGCAAGCTCCGGACAAATTCGCAACCTTGCCATTACGCCGGCGCCCACGGTCGTGGAAGGCAACAGCAATGACTTCGTTGCACGCCTATTTTTAGGCGATCCGTCCCTGCATGCACTGGCGGTGCTGGAAGGCAGTCGGCCAGTGGGCATCATCAATCGTTCACAGTTTATGAACGAGTACTCCAAGCTCTATTACCGCGAGGTCTGGGGTCGAAAATCATGCGCCATGCATACCAACCATGCACCCCGCATTGTGGAGCGCGACCACAGCATCGATGAACTGGTGGGCATCCTGACGTCGCAGGATCAGCGTTACCTGACCGACGGATTTATCGTGACTGAAAACGGCCACTACGTTGGCCTGGGCACGGGAGATCAACTGGTGCGTTCGGTGACCGAGACGCGCATTGAGGCTGCGCGCCATGCCAATCCCCTGACTTTTCTGCCTGGCAATATCCCGATCAGCCAGCACATCGAACGGTTGTTAAAGAAGCAGGTGGGCTTCGTGGCCTGCTATGCGGATTTGAATAACTTCAAACCCTACAACGACTACTACGGCTATTGGCGTGGCGATGAAATGATCCGGCTGATTGCCAGCATTGCCATGGAGCAGTGCAACCCGCAGCGCGACTTTTTAGGGCATGTGGGAGGTGATGATTTCCTGCTCCTGTTTCAAAGCACCGACTGGCTGCAGCGCTGTGAGCGTCTGGTGGCTGACTTCAATGCCCGCGCCCTTGACATGTTTGACGCTGACGCCCGTGCGGCTGGCGGTATCCATGCGGAAGACCGGCATGGCGTGCAGCGCTTCTTTCCCTGCACAACCGTGTCGATTGGTGCGGTGGCTATCGATGGCCGTCAATATGCACGTGCGGAGGAAGTAGCCAACCTCGCGGCTCTGGCAAAACACCAGGCCAAGCATTCCGGTGCGGGAGTTTTTCAGCTCCGAATTTGACTTTTGCACACCGTTTTAACAGCGGTGTCACAAGCAGTCGCTAGTCTCAAAGTGCTTAGCAAAAGCAGTTCAACCACTTTGAGGATATCGCGATGAAGAATGATGAAAAATCCCTGACAGATAACTTGCCACGCCGCAAGTTTATGGGCTTGATTGGTAGCGCACCGTTTGTGCTTTCCGGTTCGTCTCTGTTAGGACTGACGGCATGCGGCGGCGGCAGCGCATCCGTGACAGCCCCGGTCACGCTTAAAGTGACCAAAGTGACTTTCAATGGCATGGCCAGCCCGACTTCGGATGCCAACCGCGCAGAAGTTTTCACCAACGCCACCATTGACATTACCTACAGCGATGGTTCGGTCAAAGCGGCACAGCCTTTGTCTTACAAAAAGATCTATACAACGGGCTCCACTTTGACGGCACCGGATGGAACCTCGGTGCTGGCTGGCGGCTACTATTTGCCTGACGGTGTGACACCCATCATTGACACTTCCGTCCCGGCCACCGCCGAGCAGTTCTACTCCGACTGCGTGGATGGCACCTCGCTGCTAAAGCTGGCCAACCCCACGGTCACCGGCATCACCGGCAACACGGTTTTTGCAGTGACACAATTTGAATACAAGACCAGCAATAACGCGGGCGTCAGCATGTATGGTGCACTGCCTGCGCCCATCGCAATTGCCACCCTGGATCAGGACAAAACCACCGGCGCTCTGACCGTCAAGAAGTACTTCAGTATCCCCACTGCAGCCATTCATGGTTTGTGGATTCCCTGTGCCGGCAGTCTGTCGCCCTGGAATACGCACCTGTCCAGCGAAGAGTACGAGCCTGACGCCTGGACTGTCGAACATACCGGTGACTCTGCTGGCTACTTCAGGCAATTCAGCACCAATACCTTTGGCAGCCCCACGGCCGCCAAGCCTTACCACTATGGCCATGTGCCTGAGGTCACCATCAATCCGGATGGCACGGGTTCGATCAAAAAGCATTACTGCATGGGCCGCATCTCACGCGAACTGGTGCAAGTTATGCCCGACAACCGCACCGTGCTGATGGGCGACGACTACACCAATGGCGGCATGTTCATGTTCGTTGCCGACGTTGAAAAGGTGCTGTCTTCCGGCACGCTATATGTCGCCAAGATGGCCCAGACCAGTGCCGTCCAGTCGACCGATGGCGGCGCCTTCACCATCACTTGGATCAAACTCGGCAGCGCCAACAGCCTGGAAATTGAGAACCTAGCCAATACCTTGGTAGCGTCGAACATCATTGATGTACAGGCCACAGCTCTCACTGCTGAATACAAACCGGTCGCTCTTGACGGAACCGCGGTGCAGTATGTGAAAGTGCTGACAGGACAAGAGAAGGCTGCTGCCTTCCTGGAAACCCACCGCTACGCCGGCATCATGGGCGGCACCATGGAGTTCACCAAGTTTGAAGGCGTGACGCTCAATGCCAAGGACAAGATTGCCTACATCGCCATGTCACGCTTGGAGAAGTGCATGAGCGATGCCACTGGGGTCAGCCAAGACATTAACGTGAAGAAGGTATCGGCCGGTGCGGTTTATGCGGTGCAACTGGCCAGTGGCCAAAGCGACACCCTGGCTGCCACCATCCGCAGTGATTATGTTCCTGTCAGCATGGCTGTCCCTGTGGTGAGCGCGCCCTACACTGGCAATCTGATCGGAGAAGATATCGCCAAGGATGCAGAGGGCAACACGGGCAATGTGGATCGCATCGCCAACCCCGACAACGTCAAGTTCTCGGAAGCCCTGCGCACGCTATTTATCGGTGAAGACTCTGGACAGCACTTGAATAACTATGTCTGGGCCTACAACGTAGACACCAAGTCGCTTAGCCGCATTCTGTCGGTACCCGCAGGCGCTGAGTGCACAGGCTTGCATGCGGTTGACAACCTGAACGGTTTTGCCTATGTCATGTCGGGCTTTCAACATGCCGGTGACTGGACCTTCATCACCCCCGGTCAGGATGCATTGCGTGACTTGGTGGCGAGCAACTATGGGCCGGCTGTGACAGCAGGTGTCAAAAAGCTGGCCAAGAAGACCGCCTTGGGCTACATCAGCGGCCTGCCAGTTATCGGCTAAGCCTCTCTGCATTGGCAAAAAAAACCCCGGCATGCCGGGGTTTTTTTTCCTATGTCAACTTGTCAGCAATCGCACTACAACGTCACCGCGCAATTCACAGCATCGTAAATCGGTGTAATTTAGTGTCGGCTACCTTCGGTGCCGACCAACCCGGGTAAGCGCAGTTGGGTGGTCCAGATGGCCAGCATGCCGCCGGTCACCAGCAAGGAAAAACCCAACACCAGCATATCCAACGAAACTTGCAGCGCAATCGCCCCGGCATAGGCGCCAAGCATCAGCAGCATGCCGCCATTTTCATTAAAGCCCTGCACGGCGATGGAGCGTCCGGCGGTCAGAAGCGTGCATCCGCGATGCTGCAGCAAGGCGTTCATGGGCACGACAAAAAAGCCCGCCAACCCGCCCACCACCATGAGCAGCAATGCTGCAGTCCAGGGACTGGAAATGCACAGCATCAGCGGCACCAGCAAGCCCATGACAATGCCAATAGGCAACAGTCGCTCGGCCTGCTTGAGACCGACAAACCGGCTGGCAAGAACCGCACCCACCACCACACCCACCGCGGTGACGCCTTGCAAATACGCTGCTTGTGCCAACGGCAAACCCAGAGCCTCATGGGCCCAGCGCAACACAATAAGTTGCAGCGTGGCACCCACACCCCATAGCAGGGTGGTAACCGACATCGACAGGCCACCCAGTGCGTCGCGCCACAACACACGGTTCTCCAGCACAAAGCGTTTGATCAGTGCTTTGGGATGGATCGAATGCGGGTCGTAACGGGCACCGCTGTCGACCACCGCAATGCTGAGCAGCGTGGCCAAAAAGTTCATGCCCAGGAGAACCATCATCCCGGCGGCCAGTGACGTAGGCTGCATGCCAGTCGTCCAGGGTGCAAAGGGCAGGTCCAGGCGGGGCATCAGCGGACTGACCAGCAATCCTCCCAATACGGTGCCGAAGATGACGGCGCAGACCGTGGCACTTTCAAAAAAGCCGTTGGCGCGCACCAGATCGCGTGCGGGCAGTATTTCGGTAATCAGGCCATATTTGGCAGGCGCATAAATAGCCGAACCCAAACCCGCCAACCCGATGGCCAGCACCGGGCTGCAGCCCGCAAGCAGTAGAACCATGGCCGCCACCTTGAGCGCGTTGGCGAGCAGCATGACGCGGCCTTTCGGGAAGGCGTCGGCCAGCGGACCGACAAACGGTGCGAGCAACACGTAGAACAGGGTGAAGCTGATTTTCAACAGCGGTATCAGCCAGCCTGGGCCCGACAATTCCATGACGCGTGCGATGGCCACAATCAGAAACGCGTTGTCGGCCAGCGTTGACAGCGATTGCACACCCAGCAGCAAAAAGAAGGCGCGCGGCATAGGCCTATTCGCGGGGATCTTTAAAGGCAAACCAGGCTGCGATAGCGGTAAAGCTGGCAATGATGGCCACCACAATCCAGAACCCATGGGGATGGTCAGCCAAGGGAATGCCACCGACATTCATGCCCAGCAAACCGGCAATCATGTTGATCGGCAAGGCCAGCACCGTAACAATCGTCAACACAAACAGGCTGCGGTTATTGGCCTCGGCCACGCGACCGGCAATTTCTTCCTGCAGCAACTTGATGCGTTCCTGCAAAGCAGCCATATCACTCAGGGCAACGTTGAACTCTTCGGTGGACTGGCGCAGCTCCTGCAGGTCGTCTTCGACGATCCACAAAGGTGGTTTCTTCAGCAACCGGAACAAGGCGGCCGGTTCGGGCGCCAGCAGCCTCTGCAAGCGCACCAACAGGCGCCGCAGCGCACCCAGGTCGGCACGTTTTTTCTCCAGCCGCCCGGCCAGCAAAGTGTCTTCAATACCATCCACCCGTGTCGTGATGCTGCGCACGATGTTGACCAGCACATCGCCTTGGTCGTGCATCAAATGCACCAACAATTCAACCGATGAGTTGAGCCTAGCGCCCCGCCTGACGGCGTCACGCAAGCGGTCTATCGAACGCAGGGGTTGCAACCTCGCGCTGACCACCAGGCGCGGACCGACCGACAGCCAGAGTGTGGAAATATCGGAGGGTTCAAAGGCGAAGTCGTAGTGCACGTCGTTGACCACGGCGACCAACATGTCGTCGTCGAGTTCCACGCGTGTGGAGCGGGAACTGTCGCGCAGGGATTCGTAAAACTGGTCCGACAGGGTGGCGTTTTCGCGCATCCACTTTTCGGCTGCGGTGTGCGCCAGATTGAAGTGCAACCAGACAAACCCAGGCTCATGCGCATCAGACAACGCGTCCTGCTTCAACCGGAGTATGGCTTCCTCGGTGCTGATGGGCTTGCCCTCACCGCTGTGGTCGAACAGGAAGCCACAAATCAGTCCAGAGGCGTCGGCTCCATAGTTGGAGGAGGTGAGCGTGCTCATGGCCCTAACCTGGATATCTATTCAGCAAAAGGGACAAACGCATGGCGTCCATTTTGGACGCCATGCGTGACTTATTTGTGACAGTAAGACGAAGGCTGCGTGAAGCAGCCTGCCATCAACTACGCTCCGGCCCAGGCAGCCCGGTAGTCTTTGGCGTATTGCGCCAGGGTGCGTGGTGCCCGACCCAACACGGTTTGCACTGCATCGGTGGTGCGCTCGGAATAGCCCGCCTTGAAGTACCCCAGGATGAGTAGCAGAAACTCCACGTAGTCTGCGGGCAATCCCGCTTGCAACAAACCGCCGCGCAAGACCTCGGGTGGAATGTCTTCAAAGGTGATGCTTCGACCAATCTCTGCAGAGATGACGTTCGCCACCTCGTCATGGTTCAGGGCCACACCGCCCGTAAGATCAAACTCCTGGTTGTCAAACGTATTGCTGCTGAGCAATTGCGCCGCCACTGCCGAGATATCCCGTGCGTCGATGAAACTGCCCTTGGCCTGGGCCACCGGCAAAAAGATTTTGCCTTGCTCCAATATTCCATGGATCCAGAAGGTGTTGAAGTTTTGCATGAACCAGTTGGGGCGGATGATGTTGTACGCCAGGCCCGAATTCAGCAGATGCACCTCGGCTTTGCGCATGGGCGCAGACTCGTCGGCGTTGGCTCCCATCGCGGTCATCAGCACGACCTTTCGCACGCCTTTGGCCTTGGCCGCATCAATCGCGGGATTCAGCATTTCATCCTGGTTGGTAAAGCCGGGTGGTGCCAGCAGAAAAGCCTGCTCCACGCCTTCAAAGGCCTGTGGCAAACCAGCGCCGGTGGCCAGATTGACATGCACCTCGCGCGCCGGGTCGGTCACCGGTTTGCTGGTCGCCTTCAAAACCTGATGACCCTTTTCGCCAAGCAGGCGAACCAATTCGGAACCTACGGTGCCGTTGGCACCAATAACCAGTGTCTTTGCCATGAAATCGTCCTTACAAGTGATTGAGGAATGAATGATCCCTTGTTTAAGCTGTACTTGGAATGGACATAAAACCTATTTTCATGTCCAATAGTACAAATATTGGACTTACGTTTACTTTTCACTTTTGTTTGCTATGGACCTCTTAAGCGACCTCTTCCGACAAGCCGGGCTACGCCGTCGACTGCTCAATCTGCGCCACATCGGCGCAACCACAGCGTTGCAGTTTCCTTGCGAACGCAGCGTCGGTTTGCATGTGGTGATTCATGGCCCGGTGTATCTCCATGCCGATGCCTTGCCTGAACCCCTGCGGCTCGAAACCGGCGACATTGCGGTGATGGCGCGTGGTTGCCTGCACAGTCTTAGCAGCAGCGCGACCCTGGCGAACGTGCAGACCGTTGCGCTGACCGAGGTCTGGCCCGGCCCGTCCTCAGGCCTTTCTGAAACGGATGAACCCAACACGGTAATCAGCGGCGCCTATCAGTTGTGGCACACCCCGGTACACCCTTTCTTTCAGGATATCCCCGACTGGTTTGTGGTGCGCGCCGAGGACGCTGCCATCGCACCTGCGCTTTTGCAAAGCTTGCAATTGCTGCAACAGGAGTTGACCTTGCGTGCCTTGGGTAGCGAGTCCATCGTCTACGGATTGCTGGACGTGATCTTCATCCTGCTGATGCGCGAGATCGTGCAACGCAAGGGTCAGGAACGTCCCTGCTGGAGTCAATCGATTCAGGACCCGCAGGTGGAAAAGGCCGTGCAAGCGATGCACGAGGATTGCGCCCGGCAATGGACCTTGAGCGCTCTGGCCAGCCTTTCAGGGTTGTCGCGCACCGGTCTGGCAGAGCGTTTTCGCAAATCCATGGGCAACACGCCGCTGAATTACCTGCGCATGGTGCGCATGCAGAAGGCGATCAGCCTGTTGAGTGAGTCCGAGCGTTCGCTGGAACAAATTGCGCAGGAAGTGGGCTACCAGGATGCCTTCAGTTTCTCCAAAGTGTTCAAGCGCACCATGGGTGTTGCGCCGCGGGACTTTCGCCGCCAGGACGCACAGGACCGCACGCTTGCCTGGCGCATGGGTTGAAGTTCGGCGCTGGGGAACGGGCTAAGCCCTTCGCCGATCAGGTGGCTGGAGCCAATGCCGGGTTTTGCAGCACGGCCGTATGCGCCGCCAACAGTTCGTCCCAGAAAATAATCTCCAGGCGTCCATCCATGTGCTCGACCAGGGCACTGCGACTTTCCACCCAGTCGCCATCATTGCAGTAAAGCGTGCCATTGATGTCGCGCATCTCGGCACGGTGGATATGGCCACACACGACGCCGGCGTGGCCGCGGTGCTTGGCTTCCTTGGCCACGGCGACTTCAAAGTCCATCACGTAGTTCAACGCCGTCTTGACCTTGCCTTTGAGGTATTGCGAAAGTGACCAGTACGGCAAGCCCATGCGAGCGCGCAAGCTGTTCAGGCTGCGGTTGAGCTTCAAGGTCAATTCGTAGGCGTTGTCGCCCAGATAGGCCAGCCATTTAGCGCACTGGATCACACCATCAAAGTGGTCGCCATGGGTAACCCAAAGGGACACGCCAAGTGCCGTGGTGTGCACGGTATCGCGCTGCACCGTGATGTCGCCGAATCTGTGGCCCACAAAGCCACGTGCAAATTCGTCGTGGTTGCCCGGGACAAAAACCACATGGCAACCCTTGCGCGCCCGGCGCAGCAATTTTTGCACGACGTCGTTATGTGCCTGGGGCCAAAACCAACGGCGTCGCAACTGCCAGCCATCGATGATGTCGCCGACCAAATATAAATATTCGCTGGAATGGTGCTTCAGAAAGTCCAACAAAGCGTCGGCCTGACATCCGGCCGTGCCCAGGTGAATGTCAGAGATAAATACGGCTCGGTAGCGGATCTTGGGCGCATCGTCCGCATGATCTTCGCCGCCGCCCCCATCAGCGCCCTGCCAGCCACTGACGAAGGAATCAGCGACTGCTCGCATCACGCACCCAAAAAGTGCTTGCGATAACGCGACGGCAGATCCGCAATGCGCATCAGCATGGGCAAATCGGCGGTGTTGAAATCCGGGTCCCAGGCCGGTGCACCCAGCACCTTGGCACCCAGACGCAGATAGCCCTTGATCAGAGCCGGTGCCTCCACCGCGAGGGTGTTGTCGAGCCGCTCTACCGGCAGTGGCAAGCGCGGGCGCACATGGTACTCAATTGGTGCCAGATGGGTAGCCTGTAGCTGACGCCAGATGCTCGCGGCAACATCACCACTGACCACACCGTTATGCAGCATGGGAATGCTGGCGCAGCCAATCATGGTGTCGAGTTGGTTGCGCGTCATGAACTCGGCCAGCGCACCCCACAGGGCCATGATGACGCCGCCGTGGCGGTGGTCCGGGTGCACGCAACTGCGGCCCAACTCCACCATGCGCTCACGCAATGCACGCAGGCGTGTCAGATCAAATTCGGTATCGCTGTAGGTGCTTCCGACGCGCTTGGCTTGAGCCGGCGTCAGCACACGGTAGGTGCCAATCACCTGCTGCGTGGCTTGGTCGCGCACCAACAGGTGTTCGCAGTAGTTGTCAAAAAGATCCACATCGTGACCGGCGATGGAAGTGTTGAGACGGGCACCCATCTCACCAGCAAACACATCAAAGCGCAGTCGTTGCGCCGCGCGCACCTCGTCCTGGTGCTTGGCCCAGGAAACCTCGATGCCAGCGGGTGCGGCCTTGGCCGTGTGCGTGCGAATGGCGATTGCGGGCTGCGCAACCCCATCGTCGCGCGTGATCATGCTGTTTTCGTTCATGGTGTTCATGACCGAAATTGTCTAAACCCGGCATGACCCATTCATGGCAAGTACATGAAGAATTGATGACAGCGCCTAGTGCAAAGAGGCGCCGCGGAGCAGCCTTGGCTGGATCTCAGGTTCGAGTTCTACTGGCGCTGTCCGTCACACAAACTAGCGGAACCGTTCAAGCAGAAAAGAGCCCGCGTATTGTTTGTGGTTTGTAACCACCTCGACGAGTCGGTTCAAACTAAAGGGTTTCACAAAGTAGGCGTTGGCACCACTGCGCTTCGCCTTTTCAAAGTCCTGCGCGTCCGTCAGTCCGGACATCATGATGACAAAAACTTCTGCCACGTCCGGATCTGATTTCACCATTTCGCAAGCATGAAAGCCGTTGATCGATCCCGGCATCACGATGTCAAACAAGACAACGTCCGGCCGGTGCTCCTTGATCATCTGCAACCCGATTGCCGCATTTTCAGCCTCCCAAAGCACCGAAGCATGTTTGCGCAGCATGAGGCGAATGATGGTTCTTGCGTCCTCTTGGTCATCAACAATCAAAATTTTTGTCATGTGCAGGTAGGTAACTCACCACTTGATCTAGTCGGTTCAGGGAAATAGGCGTGTGTGACCGCACGATATCACCATAGGGACGCATATTTCATCGTGCCCAAAAGCAAGAAGCCCGTCGCAATGGACGGGCTTCTTACATAAAAACCATGGAGCGGGAAAAGAGGCTCGAACTCTCGACCTATACCTTGGCAAGGTATCGCTCTACCAACTGAGCTATTCCCGCGTGGTGACCACTTGCGTGATCATCAAGAAACACATTGGTGCGTGCTTCTCAATTTGGTGGCCTGGGGCGGAATCGAACCACCGACACAAGGATTTTCAATCCTCTGCTCTACCGACTGAGCTACCGGGCCAAGCCTAAGATTATAGCAGCAAGTCGAGCCGACTTTCTGTAAGTCGGCAGATTGACTAAAACTTCATGCGGCGTTGCGCTTGCCACGGGTTAGATCGACGCCGAGCTGCTTGAGTTTGCGGTAGAGGTGGGTTCGCTCCAGCCCGGTCTTTTCAGCGACCCGGGTCATCGATCCATTTTCGCGCGCCAGGTGGTACTCGAAATAGGCCTTTTCAAATTCATCACGTGCCTCCCTGAGCGGCTTATCCAGGGTGAAAACCTGACTTGGCTGGGGACCTGTTTCTTGAAACACAGCAACGGTCGCGGGTGACGACTGCGCCGCTTCAAGCACCACGGAGTCGCGGGGAGCCGCTTCGGCGGCCACTGCTTGACGCAGGGTACCGCGCGCCAACCCCTGCTCGACTGCCTTGAGCAGTTTCTGCATGGTGATGGGTTTTTCCAAAAAAGCCAGTGCGCCGATTTTGGTGGCTTCGACGGCCGTGTCGATGGTGGCATGGCCGCTCATCATGATCACCGGCATGTTCAATAGCCCCGTGGTAGACCACTCTTTGAGCAGCGTCACGCCGTCCGTGTCGGGCATCCAGATATCCAGCAAGACCAAATCAGGCCGCTCGCGCAAGCGGGCCGCGCGTGCCTGCGCCGCATTTTCAGCAAGCTCGACCTGATGCCCGTCGTCATTCAGAATCTCCCAAAGCAGGTCCCGAATGCCATGCTCGTCATCCACCACCAATATGTTTGCCATTGTTTAAGCGCAGTTCCTTGGTAAATCTTCCATAGCCCAAAATTGTCAGCTATTTACAACAGGCAATGATAACGACACTTGTGCCCCCACGATGGCCCCGTCCGCCATTCGGTTGGCAATGTCGATTCTTGAACCGTGTTCGTCTGCAATCTTTTTGACCACCGCCAGCCCCAGGCCGGTTCCTTTAACTTTGGTCGTGACGTAGGGCTCGAAGGCGCGTTTGAGGATGGCGTCGGCAAAGCCTGTTCCTTGGTCCAGCACGCTCAACCGCACGCGGCCCTTGGCCTCTTGCCAGACGGTTCGAATCACGATGGGTCGTGCGCCCGGGCTGTCTGCAGCCGCAGTGTCACTGGCGTCCTGCGCGTTTTGCAACAAGTTGTGGATGACCTGACGCAGTTGCTGCGCGTCGCCTCGCACCTCAGGGCATTTTGGGTCCAGGTCCAGTTGCACCGAAGCGTGTAGCGCCTCGGTCTCATACAGTTGTGAAACGTCCTGCACCAGGGCGTTGATATCCACCGGCCTAAGCTCCGCTGCGGGCAGGCGCGCGTAGTCGCGGAACTCATTGACCAGTCGCTTCATCGCGTCAACCTGATCCACGATGGTTTTTACCGACTTGTTGAGGATGAGTTGCTCTGCCGCGTCGAGTTTTCCCGTGAGTTTTATTTCCAGCCTTTCGGCTGACAACTGAATGGGCGTCAACGGATTCATGATTTCATGCGCCAGACGCCGCGCCACTTCGCCCCAGGCTTGGGATCGTTGGGCCGAGACAATTTCGGAAATATCGTCAAACACCAGCAAACGCGAATTCCCGGGTAGCTCAGCGCCACGGGCCACCAGAGTCAGTGCGCGGTCGAAGGGCGAGTGCATCGGAGCGCTGCTGCCGCCCAGTTCAAACGTCTGTTGCCAATGGTCCGGTTCATGTTCCTGCCTGGCCGACAAAAAATCAGCGAACTGTGTTTGCACCGATTGGCCAAATTGTTCAAGGCCGGTAATGTCAGCCAGCGTTTGCCCCAGATGCGCCGCCAACGGTACCTTGAGAATACGCGTGGCACCCGGGTTGGATGAGAGCAGTTGACCCTCCTCGTTCAGCACAATGACGCCTGCCGTCAGGTTGTCCAGGATGGTTTGCAAATTGGCGCGGGCCGCATCGACCTGCGACATGCTGTTTTCCACGGCCTGACGCGCTTCAGCCAGTTGGGCCGTCATGGTGGCGAAGGAGCGGGTCAGGCCACCCAACTCGTCCTTACCCTGCATGGCCAGTTTGGGCGTGAGGTCGCCGGCGGCCACCTGACTGACACCTTCAGCCAGCAACAACAGCGGGCGCGCCAATTGATTACCCAGCACCACGGCCAACAGAATGGCGCCAAACACCGCCAGAAAGAGGCTTAGCGTCAGCGTACCGATGTACATACGCTTCAGACCCTCCCGGGCCAAAGCGCGCTCCTGGTACTCGCGGTTGGCGGTATCCACGGCGAGCGCGTTGGCCACCAAGGCACGGGGCAAAGCCTTGGAGACCAGCAGGAAGCGTGGGTCAGGATTCAACCCGATACCGGTTGTGGCAAGCGGCACCAGCACGCGAATGCGGGCGTTGCTGGCGGTATCGGGCAGTGCGTTGTCTTCGAGCCCATCGATCCAGGCGACGAAACGCTCGCTGCGAGCCGTCCTGAACTGGGAACTGCTGGGTTTATCGGGGTTGAGTTGAATGCGCGTTTGGCCACCGGTAACAAGCAATTTGCCATTGCTGGTCCAGATGGCTATGTCCGAGGCACCCAGCTGATCCACCATTTTTTCCAGCAGTGGCCCGGCCGTTCCCTCTGTGACTTCGTTGAGTTGCGGTGCCACCGCCCGCACCTTGAGTGTGAATTCGTTGCTCAAGGTGTCCAGTGTGGCCCGGCCCAAATTCAAACCAGCCTCCAACGCTCCCTCTACCTTCACGTCGAACCAGGTCTCAATCGAACGCGACACGAATTGGTAAGACACCACGTAAATCAACAACCCCGGCGCAAAACCCACCAAAGCAAAAATGGCGGCCAGCTTGACCAGCAGGCGGCTGCCAAATCGCCCTTGACGCAAGCGCTGCAGCAAGCGGTAGGCGACCCAAACAATGGCCAACAGCAGCAACGAAGCCACTGCCACGTTGATGGCGAACAGGAGCGCGTAATTGCGTTCGTACAGGTCTCGGTTATTGGTGGCCTGCATCAGCATGTAGAGCAGTACCGTGCCAATCAACACCATGGTGATTGCGCCAACGGTCACGGTGCGCCGCATCGCGCGCGAGCTGTGGCGGATATCCGGCTGCGTCCTGGCAGCGGCCTCGCTCATTTGACCGACTCGATGACCAGCGGCGTGATCACGCTGGCGGCGACATCCCATTCCGACTGACCCAAAGCGCCAATTTGAAAGGGCCGTGGCAATTGGCTCAGGTCCAGCTTGAAGCGGAAATCAAGTTTGTATTTGCCTGAGGGTTCGATGTCTACCGAGTCCGCAATCTTCCATTTGGCAATCCGCTTGATGGCTGACAGCGCCTGCGCCAGGGTGTCAAAACTCTGGTTCAGCGCCAGCCCCACACCGCTGCTAACAACCGGACCCGAGCTGACGTTGAGCCGCCAGCGACGGGTGAGCGGCTGATAGGCCAAACGCATAAAGCGCTCTGCCGCCACCAATTTTTTGTCATACCAATACCAGCGCTCTTTCACCACGTCGGCGTTGACCACAAAAACCATGGGGATGCCCTTGACCAGCGCCTCCTCTACGGCCGAAGAAATTTCGAACTGCAATTGGGCCGACAGCTGCAACTCGTCTTCACTGCGTTCGACCCGGAGCTGGCTGACTTCCGTCGCCACCTGCGCATGGGCTGCGGCACAGGTCAGCAGCAGACAGGCGAGCAGGTACCACGCAGCCTTAAGAAGACTGCTTTTGCAGCAGAGCGTAAAAGAATCCGTCATGTTCACCCGAATTGTCCGTGACAGCATCCTGTTTACCCGGACTTGCCAGAATTAAATGGCCCGGCGATGGCAACAGTGTGGCATCGGTGTTGTGTGCAAGAAACGTTTCGACCTGCTGCTGGCCTTCAGCCAAAAACAAGGAGCAAGTGCAGTACAACAGGCGCCCACCTGGGGCCAACAAGGGCCATAAAGCGGCCAGTAATTTGCGCTGCAATGTGGCGAGCTGGGCAATGTCCGTTTCGCGACGCAACCAGCGTATATCGGGGTGGCGCCGGACGATGCCCGATGCGGTGCATGGCGCGTCCAGCAAAACGGCGTCAAAGGCCTTGCCGTCCCACCAGGCATCGGGTTGGGCAGCGTCGGCGGCGATCACTTCAGCAGCCAGCCCCAGACGCGTCAGGTTTTGGCGGATGCGTGCGCAGCGTGCCGCATCTACGTCCAAAGCGGTCACGTGGGCCACACCCAGTTCCAGCAGATGGCCGGTCTTGCCTCCGGGGGCGGCACAGGCATCAAGCACACGGTGCAGCGTGTTGGGCGCCAGACCTTCAAGCAACAAAGGTGCGGCCATCTGGGCCGCTGTATCTTGAACCGACACGCGTCCGCTACCGAAACCCGGCAACAGGTTGACCGGCACGGCCTTGGCCAGTTCAATGCCATACGGCCCCGCCGCCCTGGCTTGAATGCCGACCGCTTCGAGTTCGGCCAGATAGTTGCTGACGCTGGTTTGCAGGGCATTCACCCGCAGGACCATAGGGGCTTGCCGGTTTGCAGCTTCCAGCAAGTTTTGCCAATGTCCCGGGTGGTCTTTCTTCAGTCGCTGAATCCACCACAGGGGATGGTTCCAGCGCGCCACCGGGTCGGCGTCCGTGGCGGCAACAAGTGCCACACGCTCGCGCAAAAAGCGGCGTAGGCAGGCATTGATAAAGTTGGCCTGGGCGCGGGTATCGGGACTTTTCTTGGCCGCTTCCACGCATTGGTTCACCAGGGTGAAGGGGTCGTAGGGTGCGCCTGCATCCGACCAGACCAATGCCAACGCCAGGCACAGCAAGGCATCTGCCAACGGTGGTGGCGCGCGTTTGGCCAAGAGGCGGCGCAAGGCTTCGGCGCGTCCCAGATTGCGCCAGGCATGGAACGCCAGTGCTTGCACGCCAGGACGCAATTCGGCGTGCACAGCTTCGACTGCCGCACTGCCGGATGCACCCTCCCGTACCGATTGGATGACTTGGGCCGTGGCTAACAATTGTCGCCACAGCGGAATATTTTCGTTATTGGTTTGCATCCGTTTTTTTATAGCCTACCGGCTTCTTTGAAACCCATCATTGCCACCACCAGACTGGCGGGAATCTGGTGCAGGGCTTCGTTATAGCGATCCACAATCTGGTTAAAACCACCGCGCGCCGTGCGCACCTTGAGCGCAGCCTCATCCCACAGTTTTTGCATCGCCTCGGGCATGGTCGGGCCGGCCAGATCTGCCGGTTGCGTACGCAATTGCTGCCACTCGGCTTCTATTGCATCCACGGTCTGACCCAGGTTTTTAAGGGGAGCGACTTGCAGCGGCGCACTGCGCGCCACCTTGAACTGTGCGTCCAAGGCTTTAACGTTGCTCACAAGCCCAGCCCACTCCAACGGAATAAAGGAGCCCTCTTCATCAGGGAATTGCACTTGAATCAGGCTGGTGAAATTTCGCAAATGCTTTTCGACGGAACCCAACGCATCCAGACCGCGTGCGCGCATGCGCATCAGCC
>CAIQEX010000182.1 GCA_903870955.1 uncultured beta proteobacterium | reverse complement strand
TGGTGGATTCCGCTGTAGAAGTCGGTGTAATCACCGACTTCACAGGGCAGCCCCAGTTCCACTGCGCTCTGCACATAGAGCGCATCCTTCCAGCGTGTGCGCTGGGTGCTCCCCACACTCAAACCTTCAAACAGTGTTTTGCGCAGAGCCTTGCGGTCGGGTGCCGACAGGCCCGTGACGGCCGCGCTAGTGGAACTTTCCAGCACGCCGGCCTGCTGCAGGTCCAGCACGTCATCGCCAATTGCCACACCCACACGCCAAGCCTCATCGCGATGGCGCCGGAAGCGACCAAAGGGCAGGTTTTGAATCGGGAAATCGGTGTCCGTGCCGTTGGCAGAATCAACCCAACTCTCGGCAAAGGGGTTGTGGGTGGCGTCCATGGGCATGCATTGTTCTCCACTTTGGGTCAGTGCGCAAATTCCCTGGCGTGCAAAAAAAGCGGCATGTTTGGGCGCACGTCTGGTTTGGCTCCTTGGGCTTACGCAGCGGTGATCACGCCACGGCGCAACTGGTCGCGCTCCATGGATTCAAACAGCGCCTTGAAGTTGCCCTCACCAAAACCGTCGTCGCCCTTGCGCTGAATGAATTCGAAGAATACCGGTCCCAGCAGCGTTTGGGAAAAAATTTGCAGCAGCAAGCGCCGCTCGCCGTCTTTGCTGACGCCATCCAGCAGCACGCCGCGCATTTGCAGGGCGGCCACGTCTTCGCCGTGATTCGGCAAGCGCCCTTCGAGCATTTCATAGTAGGTGGCGGATGGTGCCGTCATCAGCGGTACGCCTGCGCGTCGCATGCTGTCGAGCGTGGCGATCAGGTCGTTGCTGAGCAAGGCGATGTGTTGAATGCCTTCGCCATTGAACTGCATCAGGAACTCTTCGATCTGGCCGGACTTGCCGTGCGCTTCTTCGTTCAGCGGGATGCGGATCATGCCGTCCGGTGCGGTCATGGCCTTGGATGTCAGGCCGGTGTATTCGCCTTTGATGTCGAAGTAGCGGATCTCGCGGAAGTTGAAGATTCGCTCGTAAAAGGCCGACCAATAGGCCATCCGGCCCCGGTACACGTTGTGGGTCAGGTGGTCGATGATCTGCAGGCCGTGGCCCACCGGGTGGCGCTCGACTCCGGGCAGGAATTCAAAGTCGATGTCATAAATACTGTGACCCTCTTCAAACCGGTCAATGAGATAGAGAGGCGCGCCACCAATGCCTTTGATGGCGGGCAGGCGCAATTCCATCGGACCCGTGGGCATGTCCATCGGCTGTGCGCCGTTGGCCAAAGCCATGGCATAAGCTTGCTTGGCGTTCTTGACCCGAAAGGCCATGCCGCAGGCACTCGGGCCATGCTCGGCCGCGAAGTACCAGGCCGCGCTGTGTGGCTCGCGGTTGATGATGAAGTTGATATGGCCCTGGCGGTACAAATCCACATCCTTGGAGCGATGGCGTGCCACATGGCTGAAGCCGAGGCTTTCGAACACCGGCTCCAGCACACCCGCCACCGGTGCTGCAAACTCCACAAACTCAAAGCCCATCAGGCCCATCGGGTTGTCAAACAGATCTGCCATGTTGTCTTCCTCGGGTAGTTGCGTAAAGCCCTGAATTCTGAGAGAAATGCCTTGCATCAGGTGTGCAATATTTGGCGGAATTATTGGTTTTGATGCATGATTTGTGCATGAAAAACCAAAATGGTGAAGACAAACAACTTGACAGCTACGATGTCAGCCTTTTGGCTGCACTGCAGCATGACGCGCATGCAACCCACCAGCAGATTGGCGAGCAAATTCACCTTTCGCCTTCTCAGGTGAGCCGCCGGGTACAGCGATTGCAAGCCGCTGGCTATATCCAGTGTTTTGTGGCGCTACTGAACCCGCAGGCCGTGGGTCTGGGCGTGCGGGCTGTCAGCTATGTGGCATTGACCCGTAACAGCGGGGATGAAGGTCTGGTCTTTGAGCGCGAGATTGCGCTCATTCCCGAGGTGCTGGAGTGTTACTCCATCGCCGGGGAGTCGGACTACATCCTGCACATCGTGGCGTCCAGTTTGCAAGGCCTGTCGGATTCGGTGCTGCGCCGGGTGACACGCATCGCCGGCGTCGGCAGTGTGCGCTCCAATATTGTGCTGAACTGCATCAAGGCAACCACCGAGTTGCCGCTGGATCAACTAACCCGCCGTTAGGTTCTGGCTGCTTGTCGCTTGTCGTTTGTCGCTTGTCTCTAGCGGCTGCGCATTTTTGATTCGACCATGGTCAGAAAACCACCGGCCGTGCCACAGGCGGCAATCAGGCCAATGCCAATCAGCGACAGATGGTCCGGGACATGGTCAAAAATAAGCCAGCCACCCAGCATGGCAAAACCAATTTGCATGTACATGTAGGGCATGAGCGTGGCGGCGGGCGAGCGCTCGAAAGACATGATCATCAGAATATGCCCGACCGCGCCAGCCACACCCATCAGCAGGAGCCCAAGCCAGAGGAGGGGGTCCGCAATCGGCGTCCAGAACCAGATCAGCGGAATGCTGGTCAATATCGCCCCAACCCAACTGGAGTAGAACTGGGTGGTCATGGTGGTCTCGGTCCGCGTCATCTTGCTGGTCAGCAACTGAAATGCCGTATTGGCCGCTACCAACACCAGAGGCAGCAGCATGTGCCAGCTGTGCCAACTCACGGCCCCGCCACCGGGGCGCACGATGATTGCGGTACCCAAAAAACCGCCAATGACCAGCGCCACGCGAAAGGCCGAAACGTGTTCGCCCAACAAGCGCGCTGCCAGCAAGGTGACCAACAGCGGCGTGGTCATGACGATGGCCGTGAATTCACCCACCGGCATGACGCCCAGGCTGGAAAACGCCAGCACGGTGACGGTCACCATCAATAAGCCGCGGGTGATCTGCTGAGCCAGGTGGTTGGTTTTAAGAACCGACAACCCTTGCTTGGGCAGCACCAGAGCGCTGGTGAGAAGGGCTTGAAAGAAGTTGCGCGCCCATACCGCCATCAACAGCGGAACTTCGACCGTAACGCGTTTGGTGGTGGTGTCCAGCACAGCAAAGCAGGCCACCGCGGCCAGCAGCAAACCAATGCCAGCCAGTGCGCGCGCGTTCATGGACGGGACGTGGGGGTGTCTTAGGGACATGTACGGTGCAGCATGGTTTAGAGTTTAACCTGGGGTAAACCCTTCGTCGTGGCCTTGCGAACTGCGCAGACCTTGGCTGTCACAATCAACGCCGGTCAACATGGCGTTGATTGACAATTTGGAAGGTCCTTTAGCCCATGGAAATCAACGAAACCGATGTCCCTCAAAGCAGTGGCCCTCCTGGCTACTGGCGCGCGGCGACTATTTTTTGCCTGCTGCTGCTGGTTCTGGGCGGCACCGCAGGGTGGAGCATGTTTGAGCAATTCACAGCCCAAGTGCTCGACTTACAACAAAAGGTGCAAAGAACGGCGCAACTGCAATACGTCGCGGTGCTACTGGACGAGAAAAACGAACCGGCCATCCTGGTGACGCAGGTTTCAGGCGAGTCTGCGCTGCAATTGCAGCGGCTCAATGCGGTGGTTGAAGGCGGCGACGACAGCATGCAGCTTTGGGCCGTGCCTGCGCAAGGCCCGGCGCGTTCGCTCGGTGTCATGGCGGCCAAGCTCAAGACCCTTCGATTGCCTGCCGATGAACACACCCTGACCGACGTAACGCGGCTTGCCATCAGTGTGGAGAACAGAGGAGGCGTGGCCGATGTGCAGGGGCCGCGTTTGCCCTATTTGTTTTCTGGAACGGTCATTCGCAAGGCGCTATAGATCTGAATCCCACCGGTATCGTGGGCAGAGTGGCTGGATGAAACGCACCTTAATGGTGCGTTTTGCATTGAGGACCTACAACCGCGCGAATTTTTTTATGAAAATTTAAAAATAGGCCTAAATAAGCCCCTAAATCTGCCGTTAAGAATAGTACGTCAACCACTCAAAGTAACCGGAGCGGCCACTACAGGCTGAAATAAAGTGTCGATACCTTCCATTGAACGAACCCCTACTCTACGGCCAGTGGCTGTGGATGCGGCGTTGTCAAAGGCCGGTGTTGTCATTCCGGTGGCGCCGGTCAACCCTGGCGTAGAGGCCAGCCCGCCATTGGAGCCAACACCCGGTGTTGTCAACCATGTCAGTCCTGCGCTGCAAAAGGCCCAGGCGCAGCAAAAGTTGCCCAACGAGGGTGAAGCCAATTTCACCAGCGTACCGGATCCGGTCAGGTCAGGCGTTGCGACGCAGCACCTGTCGCACGACTGGACGATTCACAAACCCGCGCCGGAGCAAGTGGAAATCCCACCGCCCAAGCCGATTTCGCAAATGCTGATGGATCAGCTGAAATCCATGTGGACCGCCAGTGCCAGCGCGGTGCAGGTGGAGCAGGTGAGCAACCAGCTGACCCGGCCGGCGCCGGTGCAGCCCAACCAGATTGCCGGAGACCTGGCGAAGCAGGTGCTCACCTACCAACCAACGCCGATCAAGCGAAACACAAAGGTCTAGCCCCCACGGTTGCCCACTGCGTGTGGCGCCCTGCCCCCCAGCTTGCTTCGGCGAAGGCTCGCACCATGCTCTAACATGGCGGTCATGCACACCACAGCCCTTGTACTTTTCTCCGGTGGACAGGATTCCACCACCTGCCTGGCGCATGCGCTGGCGCGCTACCA
>CAIQEX010000181.1 GCA_903870955.1 uncultured beta proteobacterium | reverse complement strand
GGACCTGATCATCATGTTCTTCGCCGGCCATGGCATCTTGGACAACGACCAGACACTGTACTTCGTGTCGCATGACGCCAATCCGGATGAGCCCTTTACCGGGCTCAATGTCTCCTCTATCCAGGAGTTGTTGAGCAAGCGTCCGCAGGCCCAAAAGGTTTTGTTGTGGCTCGATATCTGCCACTCCGGTGCGGCGGGTGAGCGCACGCGCGCGACCATTGGTTCCGACGAGGCCATCAAGATGCTGGCCCAGGGGTCGGGCGTGAAGGTGATGACTTCTTCCACGGGGCGTGAATTTTCGCTGGAGGGTGCCGATTACCTGAACGGCCATGGCGCATTCACCGCAGCCCTGCTGGAAGGCATGGGTGGCCAAGCCGACAAAAAGGTGGGCGACGGGGACGGCTATGTCTCGGTGCTGGAGCTGGAGACCTTTGTCTCCCGCCGTGTGCCCGAGATGACCAAGAGCAAGCAGCACCCGACAACGGCGTTCTCATCCAAATTCCAGGACTATCCGATTGCATTCCATTAAAGCCAACCGCGTTGCTTTGGGCGGCGTACAAACCAGGCACTGGCGAATACTGTCGATTGTGCTGCTGAGCCTGCTTGGGCTGGCGGTTGCGCCGTCGGCCCAGGCCGCCCGGCAGGCCTTGGTGATCGGCAATGCCGCCTATGTAGAAGGCCCACTCAAAAACCCGGTGAACGATGCGCGTGCCATGGACCAGAAGCTCACCAGCCTGGGCTTCAAGGTGCAGCGGGTGGAGAACATGAAGCGCCAGCAAATCGGGCGCACCTTGACGGCCTTTGCAAGTGCCATACGCCCGGGCGACGAGGTGGTGGTGTTCTATGCAGGACATGGCGTGCAGGTCAAGGGCATCAACTACCTTCCTGCGGTGGATGCCGAGATTCAGAGCGAGGAAGACGTGCCGCTCAACAGTCTCAATCTCAACAGCCTGATGGACCGGTTGGACGAGGCCAAGGCCGGGCTGAAGCTGCTGTTTCTGGATGCCTGCCGCAACAACCCTTATGCGCGCAGTTTTCGCAGCGGTGACCGGGGCCTGGCCCGTCTGGGTGCGGCGCCCTCGGGTACGCTGATTCACTTCGCCACGCGCCCGGGCAGCGTGGCTGCAGATGGCAGTGGGGCCAATGGTTTGTACACCAGCCAGCTGATGCGCTTCATCGACACGCCCGACCTGCCGGTGGAGACCATGCTCAAGCGGGTCTCTGCTGCGGTGGAGCAGGAGTCCAAAGGGGCGCAGGAGCCCTGGACCGAAGGAAGCATTCGCGGGGAGTTCCTCTTCAAGGCCGGGCCGCCAGTGCAACTAGCCAGCGTCAGGCCGGAGCCCGTTGTCCCGGCCGCGCCAGCGGTCGTGGCCGAGGATGCCGACACGGTACTGTGGAATGCGATAGCACAAAGTGCCAATGCGAACGACTACCGGGCATACCTTGGCAAGTACCCGAATGGGAAATACGCGGTGCTGGCGCAAAGCCGAGTGGCGTCCATGGGCAGCCCGGATACGGCGCAAGGCGAGCGCCAATCGTGGCAGGCGGCGCTGCGCGGCGGACAATCTGAACTTGACGCCTATCTGGCCCGATTCCCGGCGGGAGAATTTGTTGGACAGGCTCGCGCCAAACTCAGAGGCCTGTCCTCAGAGTTTTTGGTCAGTGCGAAAACCAGAAGCGAAGTACAGGCCAGTCGCGCACTTTTCCCCTCCACCGAAGGCACTAAAGTGCTGACCCTGAGCTTTGCCGGCAATTTGTATTTTGACAAAAGGTTCAGCTCCAAAATTCAGAAGATCGACGGCCTGTGCCGGTGGGAAATGGATTTCGGAGTCAACCTGTTTTACTACGGCGCAGGTGCCCTGCTGGCCGGCGCGCCAGACGGCAGCTTTGTCGCAGACCGCAATGCCTTGGCGGCTGGCCAGAAATTCGCTGGCAGCATATCTGCCATGTCCAACGGACAGAGCCTGACGGCAGAACTCTCAGGGGGCAGATTGGCGGGCGAGACCAGGGTGGTGGTCGGCGACAGCAAGGACAGCTGGCCGGAATTCAATTTCCCCTATGCCGGTATTCGGCTGGTGATTTCCAGGGACTACGAAACACTGGGTGGCTACACCAAGAGCGACGAAGTGGCCATCTACAGCCCCGCCGTGGGTTGTGCCGTTCCAGTGACACAGGATGTGACGGTCATTAACGGAAACCGTCTCTTCGGAGAGAAAACCAAATTCGCGCTGAAGCTGTCCTCCGCCACGATGGCAGACCGTTGAGCGCGCCTCGATCGATTTAAATTTATTGGAGTGAATATGTTGAACCAAGCGATTTCCAAATTCCTGTGCGCGGCATCCCTCTGCGTGATTGCGGCAGGCATAGCGGGCTGTGCCGCGGACCCCAGCATCCAGGGCATGAAGGTCCAGACCATGCCCAATCTCAGGCACCATCCGAAGACGGTATTTGTGTCCGTCAATGGAATGGGCCCGGCATTTTTGAAATCCGCACAGGACGCCATTTGGGATAGCGCCATCTTTCAAAAAGTGCTTAAGGACCCGGGTGCCGATTACGAACTGGAGATCAAACTGATGGAAAGCAAGATTCCGTCAGCGGAGTTCCAACACGACATCACGATCGCCATCACCGCCAATTGGGTGCTGACGGATTCCAGCAACCGCGCCGTCGTGATGAACAAGACTTTCCAATCGACTTACACCGCAGACATGCAATGGCAGCACATTGCGTACGCCATGATTCCCGTTGTCGGCATGAGCATGGGAGAGGATTTTGGGCAGCGCCAAAAGCGCGCCAATGACGGCGCCATGCGCGACAACATCGTGCAGGGTCTGGCCGCCATTTCCGAATTGCGTCTGGACTGATAGCGGTACTGTGCCAGCTATCCAATCGCCCGAGCCTTTCATGTCCCTCCCGATGTCCGGCGCTTTCAGAGCTGCATTGCTTCTTGTGGCAGGTTGCCTGTTGGCCGCATTTCCGGCCCAGGCCGCCCGGCAGGCCTTGGTGATCGGCAATGCCGCCTATGTAGAAGGCCCACTCAAAAACCCGGTGAACGATGCGCGTGCCATGGACCAGAAGCTCACCAGCCTGGGCTTC
>CAIQEX010000180.1 GCA_903870955.1 uncultured beta proteobacterium | reverse complement strand
ATCCCCGCGCGAATGTGGGCAGCGTGACGCAGGTGTGGTCTGGCGGCTGGGCCAATGAGCCGCGCGACGAGGCGGAACTGCACTGGACTGGCAGTACCTGGAAGGGCTGCGATATCAACGCGCAGCATGTGCGTTCTGCGCCCGATGCCAAGGGCAATTCCACATTCAACCTGTGCGAAAACCAGTACAGCGGTAGTGTCAAAGCCAACGTGGCCGAAGTCGCTGGCAAAAAGATCAAGGATGTGCTGCAGTCCATTAAGGACCAGGGCTATACCAATGTGAATGTGGCAGACCCCAGCAAGCTGAGTAGTTCCACATTTGACACAGGTGCCAAGCTGGCCTATTACGCCACCAGCCCCCAAACGACCCTGACCCCCCCGGCCTACAACCCGGGCGGCTGGGACTGGGCCTATCTACCTGACACCAAACTAGCCGTTGGAGATGCTGCCTCCTGCGCACTAAGCAATCAACCTGCATCCAACCCCAAAGCCACGCTGGACCAGTTGGTCGCCCGCGTGCGTGGCACACCATGCATCAATGTGCAAGCCACACCCACCGGCAAAGGCGGCGTCAAGTTGGACAGTGGCAGCCGCAACGATGGCTGGGGCGCCACCACGTTGGGCCTTGTCACCCTTGGCACGGCTCCGACCTACAGCGTGGTGACCGATGCCAGCAGCTACTATAGCGGCAACACCCGCCTGCGCCTGGCCTTTGCAGATGGCAATGGGGTGAACTACTACAAGTGCCAAGAGCGTTGGGACGGTAGGCCGCGCAACTGCGACCCCATTGGCACCGGCAAGTACACCATGGAGACGCTCGGTGACGCTAAGGTAATGAAGTTCAGCGGCCTGCCCACGGCATTTACCAATGTCAAGAACTGGGTACCGGTGTTTGTGGAACGTGCAGGTTATGTGCACTATGGCTACCAGAGCCTTCCCAAGCCCGGCAAGAGTGCACGCCTGAATGCCGCTGCCGCCAACAGCTTGCTCAAGGCAATGGGCGTCAGCAAGTTCATCAACCCTGCCGACACCTTGAGCCTGACACCACCTAGCTATGCAGGTGAATACGAAGGCACGATCACCGGCACTGAGGGTACTGGCGTAGCAGGAGGAACCGGCACCTTCTGGATGCAGCTCACACCTGGACAATCGGCTGTTTGCAACACCTACTTCGTGGCTCCGTCGAACCCCGGTGGAACGGACACCTGCAGCAACTTCACCCTCGTGCCACGCAGTGGCGATGGAACCATTGCGGATGTGAGTTTTAACCCAACCAATGACCCGGCCACCAAAATCACTGCAACTATCAACTTCTATACCGGGGAGGTAAGCGGTGGCTTTGCAGGTAGCAATGCGAGCGGTTCATGGAAGGGTACCGTCAGCGGCTTGCGTAACTAACCGTCACGCTGTGGCGCAGTAGCGCCTTATCCTGCACAACCCTTTGCCAGTCGCAATGACTGCAAGGGGTTTTTTATGGCACCCGCAACGGACTGGAGTTGGAGTGGACGATTGTTGACGCCTCCAGCGAGATGAACCGGAAGGGCGTTCCCGAGATGACACTCAGTGGCAGCCGCACATTCAACTGCGAGTTTACGGAATGCCAAAAGTGACTGCATGATTTGAAGAAGGCAATACCGGACAGATTGCTTGCTGAAAACCGGACAAGTTATTTACTCCCGACACTCCTCACCGGAATTCTTGCCAAATTTTGCCAAGCCATTTAGCATGGAACCATGACCACAATGAACATTTCCCTACCTGAGACGCTGAAAGCTTTTGTTGATCAACAGGTCGGCACGCTTGGCTTTGGCACGAGTAGCGAGTACGTGCGCGAACTCATTCGAAAAGAACAGGATCGCCAAAACTTGCGTACCCTCTTGCTTGACGGTGCTCAAAGCGCGCCACTCGGCATTGTGGGCGCACCCTATTTTGCTGAATTGCGCGCAATCATCGCCAAGAAATCGCCCGTGTGAGCGTCAAGGCCATCGTTCAGCGTTCGCTGGCCCATTCGGATGTGGAGAGGGCGGTTAGCTACTATGTGGAGGTAGCTAACTCCGCGACAGCGCTTGGATTTGTGGACGCCTTGGAGGCAGCTTACGCGCACATTGGCCGAAACCCGTCCACAGGGTCACCACGCTATGCACACGAGATCAACCTGCCAGGT
>CAIQEX010000179.1 GCA_903870955.1 uncultured beta proteobacterium | reverse complement strand
CACCATGCGCCAAAGAGAGAGCTTCAACATGTTCAAATTTTCCTATTCATTCCAGACCCATTATCAATTTTGACCCGTCACGTCAGATTGCTCTGGCGTAAAGCCGAGTGCAACTTTTATGGGAAATCACCGTATTGTGACCGTCCCGGCCAGGGATTCAGGGCGACCGATGCAATCTGGGCGAAGAGAGCGCCACGATCATGTCGCTGGTGGCATCGTCCACAGCGGGGTTGCGCTGTAGAAGACCGCTTGCACCAAGCAGTTTTCGCAGCGATTGCAGGTCTTTGACGCTGGGCGCGACTTTGATCTGTGCCAGCGCTGCAGAGGCATTGCCGCCCTGGATCAGGCTGGCGACTTTGGTCGCCCAGGGATTGCTTTGGCGTGTCATGGTGTTTACTCGGGGCTTGGTTTCGACTGCCATTATGACCAGAGCCGCTCGGCGCTGTTCTCAAGATAGGTCAGATAAACCCGGACTTCAAATTCCAACTGGTGGTAATCCGGCTCCATGTAGGTGCATAGCTTATAAAAATTCTTGTCGTGGTCGCGCTCGCGCAGGTGTGCCAACTCATGCACGGTGATCATGCGCAAAAATTCCAGCGGCGTGTCCTTGAACAGGGAAGCAATGCGGATCTCGCGTTTGGCCTTGAGTTGCGAACCCTGCACCCGCGATATGGTGGTGTGCGTGCCGAGCGCATTTTTTACCAGTTGCAATTTGTTGTCGTACAGCACTTTGCTGATCGGCGTGGCACCTTTAAGGTGCTCCTGCTTTAAGCCCTGCACATATTCAAACAAGGCCCGGTCGTCACGCAGGCCATGGCCTTGCGGGTATTTTTTCAGCAACCAGGGGCCCAGCTTTTGCGCCTGCAGCAGGCTTTCAATCTGCTGCACGGTGTGCGCCGGGTAGCCGGTCAGGTAAGTCAAACTCATTTGTTGGCCATGCGCATGGCAACAAGGCCCGCCACAAGGATGATGGCGGCACCCACGAAGGTGGTGAACTTGGGGACTTCGGCAAAAAACAGAAAACCCCACAGGGGCGCCCACAGGATTCCGGTGTATTCAAACGGTGTCACCGTGCTGCTCTTGGCGACCCGGTAGGCTGCGGTCAGAAACATCGTGCCGGTCGCGGCCACCACACCACATACCGCAATGAGTGCGCTGTCGGTCCATGTGGGAAATACCCAGGGACGCACCAGGAACTCCACACTGGGATGGCTGGCATGTTCAATGCCCATCCAGTACAACATGCCTGCGGCAAAAGCGGAACCCAGCAGAAAAAATCCATTTTGGAAAAATGCCATCACGGACGTTGGCAGGTGATTGCCCATCTTGCGGGCCATCAGCATGGCCGTGCCATACAGTGCGGCAGATATCAGCGAGAGCAGTGCCGCAGGGTTAAACAATCCCGTGCCCGGTTGCAACATCACCAGCACCCCAACAAAGCCCAAAAGTACCGCTGCCCACACCTTCCAGCCGACGTGTTCGCCCAGAAACGGGCCAGCCAGACCGGTGACGAAAAGAGGGACCGTGAAATACAGCGCAACCGCATCGGCCAAGGGCAGGGCGGGAAACGCCATGTAATAGGCGGTGTAGGCGCCCAACATGATCAATGCGCGCAGTGCCAGTTGCGCCAGGTGGGTTGAATACAGCGCGCGCCAGCCGACTTCTTTTTGCACCAACGCCAACAGAATCGGCAGACCCACGCAAGACCGAATGCACACCACTTCAGTCAGAGGGTAGCCGCCGCTGACCTGTTTGATGATGGCGTCCTGCAGCGAAAAGATGAATACGCCAAAACACAGATAAAGAATGCCGCGGGCGGATTGGTTTTGCATGAAAAGTATAGGAAGGGACCCGCATGATAGCGGTCACCCTATCAACCCAAGGATGTGCGCTGCGGCGTTGTCCGTTCCATCAGCGCCAAGGCGACATCGGCGACAACTGCGTCCCATGCGCCGTCCGGGCCTTGTCGAAATAGCCGCAAGACACCCGGATACCAGATCGAATCGGCGCTGGCCGCTCCCCAGCGCCAGTCGGTCATATACCAGGGCAGCAGCAGCCAGCAGGGCTTGCCCAGGGCGCCCGCGAGGTGCGCCATGGCGGTGTCTACCGTGATCACCAAATCGAGTTCTGCCACGATGGCGGCAGCATCGGCAAAGTCCTGCATCTGACTACCAAGAGCGACCAGTGGTTGACGCTCAAGGCAGGCGGCAATGTCTTCCTCGCCGGCACCTTTTTGCAGGCTGAAGAAATGCACGTCCGGCACGGACCACAGCGGCGCCAGTGTCTGCAAATGCGCAAGCGAACGGTCGCCGTCATTCTCAAACTGCGGGTTACCTTTCCAGACAAGGCCCACGCGGATGCCGTCTGCGTGAGGCAATTGCGAGCTCCATTGCGTTCTAAGCAATGGGGATGCCTGAAGGTAAGGTAATTGAGCCGGGACCGTGTCTGGCCGTGTCTCCAGAAGGTAGGGCGCGCTCATCAAAGGCATCCAGAAATCAAAGTGCGTCTGAGGCACTTCTTCGTCGAAGCTGCATACGCCATCAAGCCCGAACAGACTGCCCATAAGGCGCTTGAGAGCCGGGTGACAGACCAAGGTGATATGGGCGGCACCGCAGGCCTTGAGCAGCGGAATATAGCGGCAGAAATGGATCATGTCGCCATGCCCCGCTTGGTCGGTTACCAGAAGCGTACGACCAGTCAAGGATTCCCCGTGCCAGCGCGGAAACGCCCATTTTTCTCCCATCTCCCGGTACCAATCACGTGACTCGAATAGGGCCCAACCCGCTTCGAAATCACCGTGTCGCAACCGCTGGTAGGCCAGATTGAAGCGGGCCCGCGCATTCAACGGGTCCAGGGCTATGGCGTGGCGCAAGCAAGCTTCAGCCGTTTCCTCCCGCTTCAGATTCAGATTCAGTGCGCCCAGATTCGACCATACGGCACTGGACTGGGGGTCCAGCGCCAGCGCAGCGGCGTAACTGGCCTCGGCCTCCGTATGGCGCTTGTTTCGGGCTAACAGGGCTCCCAGGTTTAGATGCACCGTGGCATTGTCAGGAGCTATTTCCAAGGCCCTGCGGTAATGGCTTTGTGCCTCCGCATCGTTGCCAAGCTGGTTCAGTACGTAGCCCAGGTTGGCATGGGCCTCGGCAAACTGGGGGTCCAGGACGACGGCCTGCCGGAAGGCCTGTTCCGCTGCCTGCAACTCCCTTGCCTTCAGTTGCGCTTCACCCCGCCGGAAGATCGCCACAACGGCGTCGTCAGTGCGGTCTCCCATGGCCGTGTACGGGCGTCTTAAGCTTCGCGGCGCAGGGCAGGGAACAGGATGATGTCGCGGATGCTGGCGCTGTCGGTCAGCAACATCATCAGACGGTCAATGCCGATGCCGCAGCCGCCCGTGGGGGGCATGCCGTATTCCAGTGCACGCACAAAGTCGTGGTCGTAATACATGGCCTCGTCGTCGCCGGCTTCCTTGGCGTCCACCTGCGCCAGGAAACGTGCGGCCTGGTCTTCGGCATCGTTCAACTCACTGAAGCCGTTGCCAAACTCGCGCCCGGTGATGTAGAGCTCAAAGCGCTCGGTGACACCAGGTTTGGTGTCGCTCTCGCGGGCCAATGGCGAAATTTCTACGGGATGCTCGCAGATGAAGGTGGGATCCCAGAGTTTTTCTTCCACGGTTTCTTCGAAATACATCACCTGCAAACTGGCCAGGCTGCGCGTGGATAGATGGTGCTTGGCCTCGGTGTGGCCCAGCTTGCGCAGGGCGCTTATCAACCACTGGGTGTCGTTAACGCCGTCGCCTGCGTCGGTGTACTTGGCAATGGCCTCCTTGATGGTCAGGCGCTCGAAGGGTTTGGCCAGGTCCACCGGTTTGCCGCCGTAGCTGAGTTGCAGAGAGTCGCCGGCCTTGATGGCGGCGTCGCGCACCAAGGCTTCCGTAAATGCCATCAGGTCCTGGTAATTCCAGTAGGCCGCGTAGAACTCCATCATGGTGAACTCGGGGTTGTGGCGTACCGAGATGCCTTCGTTGCGGAAGTTCCGGTTGATCTCAAAGACACGATCAAAGCCACCAACGATCAAGCGCTTGAGGTACAGCTCCGGCGCGATACGCAAGAACATTTGCTGATCCAACGCGTTGTGGTGGGTCGTGAAAGGCTTGGCGTTGGCACCACCGGGGATAGGGTGCAGCATCGGTGTTTCAACTTCCAGAAAGCCATGCTGCACCATGAAGTCGCGAATGCCGCTGACCGCCTTGCTGCGCGCCACAAAGCGCTTGCGGGTGGTCTCATCCGTCATCAGGTCGACATAGCGCTGACGGTATTTGACTTCCTGGTCATGAATGCCGTGGAACTTGTCGGGCATCGGACGCAGGCTCTTGGTCAACAGGCGCACGCTGCTGGCGTGGATGGACAACTCACCGGTGCGGGTCTTGAACACCAAGCCTTCGGCGGCCACGATGTCGCCCAAGTCCCAATGCTTGAAGGCAGCGTACAGGTCCGCGCCGATATCTTCGCCTTTGACATAGATCTGGATCCGGCCGCCACTGGAGCCGAACGACGCATCCTGCAAGGTACAAAAGCTGGCCTTACCCATCACACGCTTAAGCATCATGCGTCCCGCCACCTTGACCGTGACGTTCATGCTGGCCAGGATTTCGGTGTTGTGCGAGTCGTATTCGGCAAACAGCTGCTCGGCCTTGTGGCTTGGTTGGAAGTCATTTGGGAAGGCCACACCCTTGCCGTCTTGCTGTGCTTGGCGCAATGCCTTTAACTTTTCACGCCGCTCCAGAATCAGCTGGTTTTCGTCTTGGGCGGCTGGTGCGGTTGCGGCGGTGGTGGTATCGGACATGAAGGGCTTGTAATGGATAGAGTCTAAACAGGGGCGTAACCCTCCATTCTAAGAGGCTGGCCATTCGCAGGACTCGGGCTATGATTCTGACTGCTTTAAATCCATCACCAACATGCTCTACCAAATCGTATCTCTCCTGCTGGAAGTGGCTGCTGGTCTGTTTACCGGGGTCTGCTTGTTGCGTTTGTACATGCAGCACCAGCGTATCCCGATGTCGGCACGCTCCGGCAACCCCATGGGTCCCTTTATGTTCGCGCTGACCGACTGGCTGGTCTTGCCGTTGCGCCGCGTACTGCCCGCCGTGGGGCGTTGGGATACGGCCAGCCTTGTGGCAGCCTATCTGACGCAAATGGTGTTGTTTGGCCTGCAGTGGCTAATGGTTGGTGGCGGTGTGGGCTGGATCAGCGTGCCAGTGCTGGCACTTTTCGGTATTGCCCGTATGACGATTTCTGCGCTGACAGGGCTGGTGATCGTTTATGCCGTCTTGTCCTGGGTGCAGACCCAGTCACAACTCTCGGACTTGCTGGAGCGTTTGGTAGCACCAGTCCTGATGCCCATACGCAAAATCGTGCCGCTGGTGGGCGGCGTGGACCTGTCTCCGCTGGCCTTGCTCGTATTGCTGCAGATCGCCGCTATCGTGCTAGGTACGATGCAGGCCAGCGTGTTGGGTATGGCGCTCTAGCCCCTTGAGGTGGCAGAGAACCACACGAAGTGGGTGAACGTGGGGGCTGTTGAATCCGGCGCCGGGCCGCCCCAAGCCGGATGAGCCCCTTGAGGGGGCAGAGAACCACACGAAGTGGGTGAACGTGGGGGCTCTTATTTATATTACGGCGTCGGCAGGCTGCCTTTGCAGCATTGCCAAGGTCTCGGCAATAGTCTTGCGCAACTCCCGGCGGTCACAGATGAAGTCGATGGCTCCCTTGGTCTGCAGGAATTCAGCGCGCTGAAAGCCTTCCGGTAAGGTCACACGCACGGTCGACTCAATCACGCGTGGGCCGGCAAAGCCGATCAGGGCCTTGGGCTCGGCAATCACCACATCCCCCAGGAAGGCAAAGCCAGCGCTAACACCACCCATGGTCGGATCGGTCAACACGCTGATGTAAGGCAACCCCTTTTTTGCCAGGCGGGTCAATGCGGCATTGGTTTTGGCCATTTGCATCAGACTGAGCAAGCCTTCCTGCATGCGCGCGCCACCGGTGGCCGTGAAGCAGATGAACGGCACTTTCTGTTCGACCGCGGTCTCGACGCCGCGCACAAAGCGCTCACCCACCACCGAGCCCATGCTGCCGCCCATGAATTCGAACTCGAAGCAGGCTGCCACGACACTGATGCCTTGTACGGCACCGCCGATGACCACCAGGGCATCGGTCTCGCCGGTATTTTCCAGCGCTTCTTTCAGGCGTTCGGTGTACTTGCGACTGTCCTTGAACTTGAGTGCGTCTACGGGTAACACTTCCTGTCCAATTTCAAAGCGGCCTTCATTGTCCAGAAACACGTTCAAACGGGCACGGGCACCAATCCGGTGGTGGTGGCTGCAACCTGGGCAGACGTTCTGGTTCTGTTCCAGATCGGTCTTATAGAGCACGGCGTCGCAGCTGGGGCATTTGATCCACAACCCCTCGGGCACCGTACGGCGTTCGGTCGGGTCGGTGTGCTGAATCTTTGGGGGCAACAGTTTTTCAAGCCAGCTCATGTGATTTTCTCCGGGACAGGTTTCAACGCTTTATCGGCGGAAAGGTGGGTGAATAGGCGCAATTATGCGTCCATGGCCTGGCGGATTTCCGCCAGAAAGGTCTGTGCGGTGGTTGCCACCTGATCACGCGGTTTGTCTTCCAGCAACTGAATAATGCGGCTGCCAATCACCACGGCATCGGCCACACGCGAGATGGTGCGGGCCGTGGCCGCATCGCGGATACCAAAACCCACACCGACCGGCACGCTGATGTGCGAACGAATGCGGGGCAGCATGGCTTCCACGGCATCGGTGTCCAACGCACCCGAACCGGTCACGCCCTTGAGCGACACGTAGTACACGTAGCCGCTGGCTACCCGCGCCACTTGCGCCATGCGCGTATCGGTGCTGGTGGGGGCTAGCAGGAAGATCAGGTCCATCTGGTGCGCGCGCAAGTCGGCAGCGAAGGCTTCGCACTCTTCCGGCGGGTAGTCCACGATGAGCACGCCATCGACGCCGGCCGCCGCTGCATCGCGCACAAAAGGGCCACCGGGCGCACCGGCGGCAAAACTGGCAGCATGCTTTTGGTCATAGCGTTCCACCGGGTTGGCGTAACCCATTAAAACCACCGGTGTGCTGGTGTTGGTCTTGCGGAACTCACTGACCATGGCCAGCACTTGCGTGAGGCCAATGCCAAAAGCCAGGGCTTTGTCTCCGGCTTTCTGGATCACCGGGCCATCGGCACTCGGGTCGGAAAAAGGAACTCCCAACTCGATGACGTCCGCGCCGCCCGCCACCATGGCGTGCATCAGCTCGGGAGTGATATCGGCATAGGGATAGCCGGCCGTGACGAAGGGGATCAGCGCTTTGCGGCCTTGGGCCTTCAGCGCAGCCAGGGTTGCATCGATGCGGCTCATGCTGCCACTCCGTTCTTGACCAACTTGACCGGCTGCTCAACCACGACGCCGCCTTTCACCGATTGGCCTTGGCAACTCGGACGGCAGAAAAATTCGCCATGGCTCAGATCGGCCACGGTGCCGATGTCCTTGTCGCCACGTCCGGACAGGTTGACCAGAATGCTTTGGTCAGCGCGCATGGTTTTGGCAAGTTTCATGGCATAGGCCACTGCATGGCTGGATTCCAACGCTGGAATGATGCCTTCGGTACGGCACAGGTAGTGGAACGCTTCCAGCGCCTCGGTGTCGGTAATGCCCACATATTCGGCACGGCCGATGTCGTTCAGAAACGCATGCTCAGGGCCGACACCGGGATAGTCCAGGCCGGCGCTAATGCTATGGGTCTCGGTGACCTGCCCGTTGTCGTCCTGCAGCACATAGGTACGGTTGCCGTGCAGCACGCCGGGGCTGCCACGCTGAATGCTGGCAGAGTGCTTACCACTGTCCATGCCTTCACCCGCGGCTTCCACGCCGATCAGGCGCGTGCCCTCTGCCTTGATATAGGGGTAGAAGATGCCCATGGCATTGGAGCCACCACCGACGCAGGCAATCACCGCATCGGGTTGGGCTGTCTTGCATCCGGCGGCGGCCAACATCTCAGGCATCTGCACCAGGCACTCTTCGCCTATGACGCTCTGGAAGTCACGCACCATCATGGGGTAGGGGTGCGGGCCGGCCACGGTGCCGATGATGTAGAAGGTGTTGTCGACGTTGGCGACCCAGTCGCGCATGGCTTCGTTGAGCGCATCCTTCAGGGTTTTGCTACCTGATTCCACGGGCACCACGGTCGCGCCCAGTAGTTTCATGCGATACACGTTGGGGCTTTGGCGCTTGACGTCTTCGCTGCCCATGTAGACCACGCACTCCAGGCCATAGCGGGCGCAGATCGTGGCGGTTGCCACGCCATGCTGTCCGGCGCCGGTTTCGGCGATCACGCGCGGTTTGCCCATGCGTTTTGCAAGCATGGCTTGGCCAATGGTGTTGTTGATCTTGTGGGCGCCGGTGTGGTTCAAGTCCTCGCGCTTCAAAAAGATTTGTGCTCCGCCCATTTCGCGGCTCATACGTGCGGCGTGGTAAATGGGGGAGGGGCGACCCACAAAATGCGCCAGTTCAGACTTGAACTCGGCGATAAATGCGGGATCGTGCTGGTACTTGGCGTACGCGTCTTTGAGCTCGTTGATGGCGTGCGTCAGTGTCTCAGAGACAAAGCTGCCGCCGTATTTTCCGAAGTGACCGCTGGGGTCGGGTTGGGCGTATTCGTACATTTAAATTGTTCCTGCAAGGCGTTGGTCGGCTGCGCGCACGGCGGCGACAAACTGGTTGATTTTTTCCGGGTCTTTAATGCCCCTCAAGGGCTGACCCTGGGCGTCTGTGGCTTCGACGCCCGAACTGATATCCACGGCCAGGCTAATGCAGCGCGGCCGAACCTGAGCGATGCCATCGCCCACGTTTGCAGAGTCGAGTCCACCACTCAAGACGAGCTGAGCGTTGACGCTTGGAGGAAGCAGTGACCAATTGAATACCTTGCCGCCCCCGCCATAACCGTCGACATGTGCGTCCAACAGAATGGCACGGGCGTTTGAAAAGTTGTGCGCGTATTTTACGAGGTCAAACTGCGCCGCACCATCACCCAGGGGAATTCGTGCCGCTCGCAGATAAGGGCAGTTCGCTACCAGCGCTGCGGCATCACATGCCTCCGGGCTTTCGTCGCCATGGAATTGCAGCGTGGCGCCCGGAATCAGCCGGGTCGAGGCCAGGATGTCGGCGGGGCTTGCGTTCACAAACAGCAGTACCGGCGTAACAAAAGGTGGCAGACGTCGGGCTAATTCGGCGGCGCGTTCTGCTGTAACGTAGCGTGGACTTTTTGGGTAGAGCACAAAACCGACCGCATCGGCTCCTGCCGCTACTGCCGCATCCAGATCCTGTTCACGGGTAATGCCGCAAATCTTGATGCGCGTACGAACGTAGGTAAATGATCCGCCGCCGGGCCGCCCCAAGGCGGATTGCGCCCCCTCGGGGGGCAGCGCAGCAGACGCAGTCGCAAGCGTGGGGGCAATGTTCATGGCAAGCCATCATACGCAGGTGTGCGTTCGGGTATGCCCCATTTTGGATCGTATCGAGGTCCTAAAAAGTAGAGGCCATCGGGCGAAAAGGTCGGGGCAGCCGCCTTGCGATCCCGTGCTGCCAGCACCTCGGCCATCCACTCTGGCGGTTTGGAGCCCTGACCGATTTGCACCAGACAGCCCATGATGTTGCGAATCATGTGGTGTAAAAAAGCATTGGCTTCAAATTCGATTCGCCAATAGGCGCCGCGCTGGTGCAGGCTGATATCCAAAATGGTTTTGATCGGGCTAAGCGCCTGGCATTGTGACGCTCGGAAAGAACTGAAGTCATGTTCGCCAAGCAGAATCTCGGCGGCTTTGCGCATGGCATCCAGGTTCAAAGGTCGAAACGTCCATCCCACGCGCCCCGCTTCGACACTTGGGCGCACTTGTGACTCTAAAAGCACGTAGGCGTAACGGCGTGAGGTGGCACAGGCGCGACAGTGGAAGTCGCTGCTTGTCAGGACCGCCCACTGCACCGCGATATCGCGTGGCAAATTGGCATTGGTGCCGCGCACCCAGGAATAGCTGTCCCGTTCGCGATCGGTATCAAAGTGCACCACCTGCATCAGGGCGTGTACGCCTGCATCGGTGCGTCCGGCACAAAGTGTGGAAACGCGCTGGGCTGTGAAGGTGCCCAACGCTTTTTCCAGTTTGTCCTGAACGGTCTGCCCTGAGAGTTGGCTTTGCCAGCCTTGGTAGTTCTGGCCGTTATAGCTAACGCCTAACACCACTCTCAAAATGAACTACCCAAGGCTACGAAACGCAAAAAAATCGCTGCCAAACCCTAACTCAAGTTGGCCAGAGCAAGTTGCGCTTTTTCACGTAGCTCACCGGTGGCTTCCAATACGACTTCCTCAATCAGCGCGCGGGCGCCGTCGTGGTCGCCGATAGAGACAAACTCTTCTGCCAAGGCCAATTTGGTGACCAGTGAATTGTCACCCATCGCAGCGGCATCATCGTCTCCGGCACCTTGAATGGCAGGGTCAAGGTCCAATGACAGCGAGCCCAAATCGAATTCCAGCATGCCGTCATTAGCCTTAGGCGGCTCAAAGGCTTCCAATTCTGTCAGCTCAGAAGCATGGGGACCTGTGGATTCGAATTCAGGCAAAGCTTGAACCGGTGCATGCTCGGTTGTTGGTTCATCCGACATGTCCAGATTCAAACCTTCCATGGACAGCGACAGGTCGGGCAATTCCTGCGGTGCTTCCGTGGCCGGCAAAGCGGCCTGGATTGGCTCCAAATGGATCGGCTCCAATTCGGCCGGTGCCGAGATGTCGAAGTCCAGTCCGTTGGACTCGAATTCATCGCGTGCATCGATCTTGACGGTTTCTTCGTTGCTGGAGTCGCTGGGCGCGGCAGCACTGAGTTCGGCTGATCCGCTATTCGCCTCATCTTCGGAAAAGTCCAGGTCAAGATCGAGATCGGTACCCAGATGGGGCATTTCTGCCAGGGCTGACACGGGTACCGTGCTGTCGCCGTAAGCGTCGGTCGCTGGCTGCGGCTCAATGCTGGCAAATCCGCTTGCGCTGGCAACACCCGGTTGATACAGCCGATTTTCCGGATCAATGGAAAGGCCTTGTTCGCAAATACTCGCCCATTCAGGGCTGTCGACGCCAACCAGTTGAAATGCAGTCTGGGCAGTGGCGAGGAAACTGGCCGCGTCCCGGCGCTTGGCATAGATATCCAGGAGCTTGGTGTGAATTGCCAATCGGCCCGGATTGTGGCGCAGTGCTTCCTTGAGGATTTCCTCGGCTTGCATATCCCGGCCATAGGCCAAGTACACATCTGCCTCAGCCACCGGATCCACGTCATCAGCCGCGTTGAGTTGGCTATTGGTATAGGCCAGAGAGGACGGCGCACCCGCACCCCGCTGTGCGGTATCCACGCGCTGACCGCCACTCGCACCAAAGAAGGAATCTGGCTGCAGTCGACTTTCCAGGAAAGAACTATCGACATGTGCCGTGCGCTTTTTGGCTTGCTGGCGACGGTATAGGAAAAAGCCCCCGAGGAGCGCTATCAGACCGCCACCGGCCAAGGGAAGCGCCGGATCTTCCATGAGTTGATCTACCAAGCCTGGTTCTTCGGCTGCAGCGACCGTGGGCTCTGCATTCGGTTTTGCCGGGGTTGAAGCGGCAGTCGCGGCCGGGGCAGGCGGTGCCTTGGGCGCAGGGGCCGAGGCTACTGGAGCGGGAGCTACCTTGGCAACCTCGACAGCGGGTGTAGTCGGCGCCGCAGGCTTCGATGCAGCAGCAGCCGGTGCTGGTGCCGGTGCAGCTTTTGGCGTGCTCGCGGCGTTGAGTTTGTTCAGGTCTGCGATATTTTTGGCAAGCTCGGCCGCCCGCGCAGCAGCATCTTTCTCCGCGCGCTCTTTGGCCAGTTTTTCTTCGTTGGCCTTGGCCTGCGCGGCTCCCTTGGACAGGGTCAGCTTATCGGCAGCGGTGCTGGTCGGATTCTTGTCATTGACCTTGGTTTCGACTTTGCCTTTGCTCTGGCGATCCGGAGCGCCGACTTCGATTTTCGGTGCGCTAGCGGACAGGTTGCGCCTGAACTCATTGAAGTCCTTGCTTTGGGCAACGACTATTTGAGAGGCTTCACTGGTGGAAGTCTCTTTTGCCTTTTCGGAACTAGGCAAGTTAAGCACGGCACCCGCGCGCAGACGGTTCAAGTTGTTGTTGGTGAATGCGTCCGGGTTGGCGTTCAACAGCGCAACCAGCATTTGATCCAGT
>CAIQEX010000178.1 GCA_903870955.1 uncultured beta proteobacterium | reverse complement strand
GCGATATGCGCCTGCACCAGTTCGTTGGTAGAGCGTGCCATGGTGGCATAGTCGCCCGGCAGTTCTTGCGCGGGCATCACAGCGTCGATCATTCCAAGCTGGTGCTCGCGCGCCATCTCGGCCTGTGCCGCCTGAAACTTGGCCAGCACACCCTGCATTTTTGTGAAGGATTGCAGCAGTTGTCCGGTCTCATCGTTACCGGCCGTTGGAAGCTGGCCGTCGAGCTTGCCCGAGGCCACGTCGTCTGCTGCCTGCACAGCCAATTTCAGGGGCCGCACGATGGAGCGCGTGACGAGCCAGCCACTGAGTGCGGCCAGCAGTACGACGATTACGTTGGCAGCAATCAAGAACGTGCGTGCGGTCTGATACTCGGTTTCAGAGTGAGAATAAACTTCTTCCGTGTTTACTTGCTGGGACACGATGTTTTCATCCAGCGCATCCTGCAGCTTTTGCACTGCGGGGCCGGCTTCCTTGAGCAGTAAGGTCGTCGCTTCGGCTTCCTTGTTGGCCATGCCCAGTTCTATGACGCGATTGTTCAGCTCTACGGCGGCAGAGTGGGCGTCAGAGATCTTCTTGCGGATGACCTTGCCCTGCTCGCTAGGCGGAATTTTTTCCAACTCCGCCCAGGCTTTGTTATAGGCCTCACGCGCTTTATTGATCTTGACCATCTCATGCTCTTTGAGCGACGGGTCTTTCAGCAGCACCACGGTGCGCATGACCCTGGCAATGATGTGCGTCGAATCCGCCATCTCGGTACTCAGGCGGACCTTGACGTTGTTGTCCGTGACGATGTCACGCAGGTTGTCCTGAATGTCAGCTAATTTGCCTAGAGTCAATACCGCCGTGATGATGGTGATCAGAAGCACGATGCCAAAGGCGATCGCCAGGCGGTTTCCGATTTTCATGTCCTTGATAGCCATGCTGCCCCCTTGCAAATCATTTCTGAAATTGTCGAGGGTTTGCTCCGACTTTGACATTGAGGTCGATCAAATAAAGTCTTCACATAGATGCATATCATCGAGTTATCTGGTCGGATTGCCCATTGAAAAAATGGCTTTTATCGGGTGAGCCAGGCTCTGCAAGCCGGTGACCGTTTGGCGCACTGGTATGCTAGAAGCCGCTGTGTTTCGAAGGCGATTTGACCCTCTACCCGCGCGTGCCATAGCCTGCACAGGCCTGCACCGGCCTGACGATTTAACTGGGAACTTTGAATGACGAAACCAATCAAACGTATCGCTGTCTGCACCGGTGGAGGCGATGCGCCCGGCCTGAACGCGGTGATCCAGTCCGTGATGATTGCCGCCGACAACCTGGGCTGGCAGTGCTACGGCATTCGTGACGGTTTCAACGGCATCATGTTCCCCGAACGCTACCCTGACGGCGGCGTGTACCGCCTGACACGCGCCAAGGTGCGCGGCATCGGCAATCTGGGCGGCACCATTCTGGGCAGCACCAACAAGGGCAACCCACTGCATTTCCCAGTCAACATGCCAGACGGCTCGGTGCGCGAGATTGACCGGTCTGACGAGTTACTCACCTACTTTGCGACGCATGAAATCGACGCGCTGGTGTCGATTGGCGGCGACGGCTCCTTGACGATTGCAGACGCGCTGCACCGCAAGGGCCTGCGCGTGATTGGCGTGCCCAAAACCATTGACAACGACCTGGACAAAACGCTGACCACTTTCGGTTTTGACACGGCCGTGGGCTTTGCCACCGAATGTATAGACCGCCTCCACTCCACTGCCGAGAGCCATCAGCGCGTGATGGTGGTCGAGGTGATGGGCCGCTATGCGGGCTGGATTGCGCTGCACGCCGGTATTGCTGGCAATGCCCATGCCATCCTGATTCCGGAAATCGGCTTTGATATTGACAAGGTCGCGGCCAAGATTCGCGAGCGCGAAGCCGACGGCCATTTGTACTCCATCGTCGTGGTGGCGGAGGGTGCACAGGCCAGGGACGGTCACCGTGAACTGGTGGCACCGGCCGAAGTCGGGCACGCCGAACGCCTGGGTGGCATTGGTGGAATCATTGCCCAGGCGCTAAGCCAAAGCACCGGCAAAGACACCCGCGTGGTGGTGCTGGGTCACTTGTTGCGCGGGGGTAGCCCGACCTCTTTCGACCGCCTGGCGGCCTTGCGTTTTGGTGCGGCTGCAGTGCGCGGACTGGACGCTGGCAAGACCGGCGTGATGGTTTCGCTGGGCGTGGATGGGGTGGACTACGTGTCACTGGAAGAAGTGGCTGGCCACATCCGCAATGTGCCGATAGGCTGTGACACGCTTCAAACCGGACGCGATCTGGGAATATCTTTCGGCGATTGAGTGGCTTTATAGCCTTGGCGTTGCCGTGGCGAAGCTAGCCAAACCGGGTGGCCGCAAACGGCTTCAAATCAATCACCGAAGGCCGCCCGGCGACCTGGTCCGCCACCACCATGCCGCTCAACCCGCCCAGGGTGAGGCCGATATGCTGATGGCCAAACGCATAGACCACCCGGGCCGAGTTGCTGGAGCGACCCAACACCGGAAGGCCATCAGGAAGTGTCGGCCGAAAGCCCAACCAGGGTGCCTCAGGTGCTCCCAACTCGGGCAAGGCTTTTTGCGAGGAAAAATGCAGCAGGTCCATGAGCCCCTGGTGCTTCGCCAAACCCAGCCCAGCCAACTCTACCGTGCCCGCAACGCGAATGCCTTGCGCCATGGGTGTCATGTAAAAACCCCGTTCAGCCCAGCCCACGGGACGTGAAATCAGGTGCGATGTGCCGGGGTACATCAGGTGGTAGCCCCGCTCTGCTTCGAGTGGCACAGCGTCGCCACATTGCGCCGCCAGCGCCTTGGAGTGCGCGCCCGCACACAGGGCCACAAAATCATGCATGGCGCTGCCTTCAGAGGTGGCGAGCATCACGCGCTTGGCCTGCGGATGAAGGCTTTGAACCGCAACGGCACAAACCTGCAACCCCTGTCCCATCAGCCAGCTCTGCAAGGCATGTAAAAAAGCCGAAGGATCGGACAGATGCCAGGACCCCTCAAACAAAGCACCGCGTTCAAACATGGGTTGCAAGCGGGGTTCCAGCGCTTTGATCTCGGCCTTGTCCAGAATGCGGCTTTTTACGCCCAGAGAATGGCGCAGCTCCAGAGTCGGCTTGGAGGCATCAAAGGCTTTCTGGGTGGAGTAAAGATACAGGCATTCGCGCGGGCGGATAAAGCCGTCCAACCCCGCTTGCGCGATCATGTCGGTATAGCCTTCTTGCGCGCGCCCCAGCAAAGTCGCCAATGCCGTGGCCGACTCCGTATAGCGTGCAGCGGTTGAATGGCGCAAGAAGCCCAGCAGCCAGGGCGTCAACTGCGGTAGATAGCCCCAGCGCAGACGCAAGGGACTGGAGCCCGACCATAAATAGTGCGGCAAATCGCGAAATACCGTCGGGTTGTTGACGGGAATACAGGCGTAGTTGGCGAAGGTGCCCGCATTGCCAAAAGACGCACCGCCTGCGGCGCCGGCGGGGTCATACAGCGTGACCTCGTGTCCGTCTCGCATCAGCCAGTAGGCCGAAGACAGTCCGACAAAACCCGCTCCGATGACTGCAATATTTGCCATGTGATATTTCAAAAAAAAGGGCAGCAGCCGTTACAGCCGCTGCCCACTTATGCGAGCCTGGTCACGCTTGCGCGTGAACGCTTTACTGCAAAGGAATCGGTGCGCCAGCCTTGAAGCCGTATACGGTGATAGGCGCCTTTTGCAGGTTGCCCTTTTCATCGTAAGCGTAGGTTGTCACGATACCTTTGTAGCTAGCCTTGTGCAGTTCTGCACTCACCTTGGTGGAATCCACGGTGCCGAGTTTGGCCATGGTGGTTGCCAGGAACATGGTCTGGTCGTAGAACGATGCGGCGTAGGCATCCGGGTCCTGGTTAAAGCGCTTCTTGTAGGCTTCCTTGAAAGCCGGGCCTGCAGCAACCTTGTCCAGAATGGCTCCACCTTGTGCGCAGAACACGGTGTCATTGACAGCGTCTCCACCAAGTTTGCCGGTCTCGGTCACGCAGATCGCGTCTCCACCCAACAATTTGGATTTGATGCCCAGACCCTTCAACTGCTTGACCATGGGGCCAGCCTGACCGGCATAGCCACCGTAAAAGATCACATCAGGATTCTTGGCCTTCATGTTGGTCAAAATGGCATTGAAATCCGTGGCTTGCTTGGTGGTGTATTCCTGTCCGACGATGGTCAGACCCAAAACCTTAGCTTCCTTGATGAACTCGTCCGCCAGACCCTGACCAAACGCGGTGCGGTCATCAATCACGCCGGCCGTTTTGGCCTTCATGGTGTTGAACGCATATTCGGCCATCTTGGTACCGATCAAATCGTCACCGGCGATGACACGGAACACGCTCTTGTAGCCACCCATGGTGACCTTGGGGTTGCTGCCGACGGTGGACAGAATGGCATCGCCTTCGTTATAAATCTTGGAGGCGGGAATCGCCACGCCCGAGCAATAGGGGCCATTCACGAATTTGATACCTGCGTCGACCATTTTCTGGGCCACGGCCACACCGGCCTTGGGATCGCACTGGTCGTCTTCAGACACCAGTTCCATCTTCAGGGTCTTGCCGCCTACCATCATCTTCTTGGCGTTGATGTCATCCACGGCCATGCGCGTGCCGTTTTCGTTGTCTTTGCCGGCGAATGCATCACCGCCAGAGAGTGGGCCGGTCTGACCGATTTTGACGACGATGTCTTCGGCTTGTGCCGTGCCGATGGCACCCATCGACAGAGCCAGGGCAGCGATGGACAGGGGGAGCAATTTGAATTTGAATGTCATACGAACTAACTTTCTATTAAAGATGTGAAAGTGATCACAAAAACTAAGCACGCAATTTGCGGGCCTGAAACTAAGCACGAATACCTACATTTTTGGGGTCAATAATCTCCAACTTGGTGAAGTGAAAAACGGTGTCTGGAAGTTAGCGCATTCCCGGTGCGCGGGCTTGCGTGTTAACCCTTAAATGGTGCATTTACTTGGTGCACTATTGACGAAGGCCAAATTGGCACCTATGCATCAACATTGCGCAATAAAACAAGGAAAGGTCGCTCCATGAAAAGTAGCAAAGTTATCCACGTGGTGAGTTGCCACGCGGCGGGTGAAGTCGGTGACGTCATCGTGGGTGGCGTGGCTCCACCGCCCGGTGAAACGATCTGGGAGCAGTCCCGATTCATTGCGCGCGATGAGACCTTGCGCAACTTCATGCTGAATGAGCCGCGGGGTGGAGTTTTCCGCCACGTTAACCTTCTGGTACCACCCAAAAACCCGCTCGCGCAGATGGGCTGGATCATCATGGAGCCGTGCGACACGCCTCCCATGTCTGGCTCCAATTCCATCTGCGTGGCCACCGTGCTACTCGAGACCGGCATCATCCCCATGACCGAACCCGTGACAAAAATGGTGCTGGAACCACCGGGCGGTTTGATCGAAGTCACGGCCACTTGCAAAGACGGCAAAGCCGAACGCATTGCGGTACGCAACGTACCCTCCTTTGCCGCCAAACTGGATGCGCAACTGGAGGTGGCAGGACTGGGCACGCTGCGGGTCGATACGGCCTATGGAGGCGACAGCTTTGTGATTGTCGATGCCCAACAACTAGGTTTTGCGATTCGCCCTGATGAAGCACGCGACATAGCGGAATTGGGCATGAAAATAACGCAGGCAGCCACCGAACAACTAAGTTTTGTGCACCCCACCAACCCGGACTGGACACACATCTCCTTTTGCCAGTTTGCCGGACCGTTGACACGCATTGATGGCGTCTGGACTGGCGCCAACGCTGTCGCTATTCGACCCGGAAAAATAGACCGCAGCCCCACGGGCACCGGCTGCTCCGCACGCATGGCCGTGCTGCACGCCAAGGGGCTGATGCGTGTGGGCGACCGCTACCTGGCACGCTCCATCATCGACAGCGAGTTTGCCTGTCACATTGATGCAGAAGTCGCCATCGGCGGCACCCGGGGCATCGTGCCCGTGATCTCAGGCACGGCATGGATTACCGGCACGCACCAACATACCCTGGACCCGAGCGACCCCTATCCAGAGGGTTATCGAATTTCAGACACCTGGCCTATGCCGCGTCGAAACTAGCGCACCGCAACAGGATCTGAGGCGCAGTTTCGATGGAGTTGACGCTTGTCAACATAGGTGCCACCCCATGTGGTAAAAAAGTTGGGCCCTGCCATTGCGCCATGTAACCGAACAGCGCCAAGTAACCCAACGATTGGTCCACCATGAGTCTCTACCACGACGCTGTTGAATCCATTCTGATCAACCAGCACCGGGCACCGCATCGCCTGGTGCAGATCCTGCGCGATTTGCAAGCCAGGCTGCAATGGCTGCCGCGCGAAGTGCTGAGTCAAGTAGCCGACGGGCTGCACCTGCCCCTGGCCCACGTGGAAGGTGTGGCCGGCTTTTATCGGTTCTTCCATACCAGCCCCGTGGGTCAATACCGCGTGCTGTTCAGTGACAACGCCACGGACCGGATGCTGGGCAGTGAAGCGCTGATGCACACCCTTTGCCACCGACTCAAGGTGCAGCCCGGTGTAATGCGCCACGATGGCCGCGTCAGCGTGGCTGCCACCTCCTGTACAGGCATGTGTGACCAGGGCCCAGCCCTGCTGATCAACCACCAGCATCTGGTAACCCAGCTGACCCCGGCGCGCCTCGAACACATGGCCGCGTTGATCGAAACCCAGGTGCCGTGTGACCAATGGCCGGCAGAGTGGTCGCGCGTGGATGACCAGATTCGCCTGGCCGACATCAAACTGGGGGCCCAACCCGCACCGGGCCAAGGCATAGCCGCAGCCATCGCGCGCGGCCCGCAAGGCATGCTGGACGACATCAAACGCTCCAAATTGCGCGGCCGCGGTGGCGCCGGTTTTGCCACCGGCACCAAGTGGCAACTGTGTCGCAACTTCCCCGGCCAGACGCACTATGTGGTGTGCAATGCCGATGAGGGCGAGCCCGGCACCTTCAAGGACCGGGTGCTGCTGACAAGCTTTGCTGACACGGTGTTTGAGGGCATGGCGATTGCCGCCCTTGTCGTCGGTGCGCGCCAGGGCCTGATGTACCTGCGTGGCGAATACCGTTATCTGCTGGAGCCAATGCAAGCGGTGTTGCAACGTCGGCGCGCGCAGCATCTGCTGGGCAAGTCCATTCAAGGCCTCGGTGGCTTTGACTTTGATATCGACATCCACGTGGGCGCCGGTGCCTATGTCTGCGGTGAAGAGTCGGCGCTGATCGAGTCGCTGGAGGGCAAGCGTGGCACCCCGCGCATACGCCCGCCGTTCCCGGTGGAAGCCGGTTACCTGGGCCAGCCGACCACCGTCAACAACGGGGAATCTTTTGCTGCCGCAACCCATATTGCGGTGCACGGCGGCGACTGGTGGGTCAAGATCGGCACGCCGCAAAGCACGGGCACCAAGATCCATTCAGTCAGCGGAGATTGCGAACGTCCGGGCCTGTACGAGTACCCTTTTGGCACGCGCATAGGCCGCATTCTGGAAGACTGCGGGGCCACCAATACCCAGGCGGTGCAGGTGGGTGGGCCTTCGGGCGTTTGCCTGTCGCCGCTGGAGTTTGGCCGGCGCATCGGTTTTGAGGACGTGCCCACGGCCGGTGCCTTCATGGTCTTTGACCGCACGCGCGACATGTTCGAAGTGGCGCGCAACTTTGCACAGTTTTTTGCCCACGAAAGTTGCGGCTTCTGCACGCCCTGCCGCGTCGGCACCGAACTGGTGGTGCGCCGCATGGACAAGCTGAAGAAAGGCTACGGCTCGTCCGAGGATGTGCAGGTGCTGTATGAGTTGGACAAGCTGATGCACGGTGCCACGCATTGCGGGCTGGGTGCTGCGGCCTGCAACCCGCTGCGCGACACCATCGCCAAATTCCGTCCGGCCTACGAGAAGCATCTGCAGTCGTTGCACTTCGCGCCTGGCTTTGACATGGACGCTGAACTCTCCCAAGCCCGCCTGGCGACAGGCCGTGACGACAGTGGCGCCCACCTGGAGAACATGGCATGAGCAATACCTACCGCATCGACGCACTGACACCGGGCACCTTCTCGCTGGATGGCGAAGAGGTGGAATTTGGCCATGGCGAATCCATCCTCCAGGCCGCCACGCGCGCCGGTCATTACATCCCGCACCTGTGCTGGCACCCGGAGTTTGGTGCCGCAGGTTCCTGCCGCATTTGCACCGTCAAGGTGAACGGCCGCACGGGTGCCAGTTGCACCGTGCTGGCAGCCTCCGGCCAGGAGGTGGAAAGCAACACGGCCGAGCTCAACGAACAGCGCAAAACCATGTTGCAAATGCTGTTTGTAGAGGGAAACCACTTTTGCCCCTCCTGTGAGAAGAGCGGCAACTGCAGCCTGCAGGCAACGGCCTATGCCATGGGCATGGATGGCCCGCACTTTGAAGAGTTCTACCCGGATCGCCCGGTGGACGCCACGCACCCGGACCTGATGCTGGACCTGAACCGCTGCATTCTCTGCGGCCTGTGTGTGCGTGCCAGTGAGCAGGCCGACCACAAGAATATATTTGCCATCGGCGGCCACGGCATCAAGACGCATTTGCTGGTTAACAGCCCGAGTGGCAAGTTAGGCGACAGCCAATTCATGCCCACCGACCGCGCCGCCAACATTTGCCCCACCGGCGTCATCCTGCACAAGCGCCGCGGCTTTGTCATCCCGATTGGTCAACGGCAGTTTGATGCCAAGCCGATCTCCGAACAGGTCGAAGGCGGTGCGGTATGAGCGATATTTTCAACACTGACAACGGCGCGAGTGATGTGTCAGCGCCCTTGCACGCACCGCGCAAATTAAAGCTGGCGACGGTGTCGCTTGCGGGTTGCTTTGGCTGCCACATGTCGCTGCTGGACATTGATGAGCGCATCCTGCCGCTGCTGGAATTGGTGGAGTTTGACCGGTCACCACTGACCGACATCAAGACCATTGGCCGCTGCGATATCGGGCTGATTGAAGGCGGCCTGTGCAATGCCGAGAACGTGCATGTGCTGCGCGAATTCCGTGCCCACTGCAAGGTGCTGGTGGCAGTAGGTGCCTGTGCTATCAACGGCGGACTGCCAGCACAACGCAACCAGCGCGATGTGGGCCAGATGCTGCGCGATGTGTACTGCCACCAGACCGGTAGCAGCCCTGGCGGACGGGTGCCGGATGACCCCGAACTGCCGCTTCCGCTGAACCACGTGCACCCGATTCATGAGGTGGTGCACGTCGATTATTTTCTGCCCGGCTGCCCGCCATCGGGCGATGCGATCTGGAGTTTTTTAAACGACCTGATTGCGGGGCGAACTCCACAGTTGGGCCACGGCTTGATTCATTATGACTAGGCCCCCACGCTCCCCAAGCCCCCACGCTTCCAATAAGGAACGAACATGACATTCGCATTGGAAACTGCCACCCATCCCGAAGGCCTGCGCCGCGTGGCGATTGACCCGGTATCGCGCGTGGAGGGGCATGGCAAGGTCACGCTGCTGCTGGATGACAACAACGTGGTGCAACAGGCGCGCTTGCACATCGTCGAGTTCCGTGGCTTTGAGAAGTTCATCGAGGGCCGTCCGTATTGGGAAGTGCCGGTGATGGTGCAGCGCCTGTGCGGCATCTGCCCGGTGTCGCACCACCTGGCTGCCGCCAAGGCCTTTGACCGCATCGTCGGTGGCTACCCGGTGCCCGCCAGTGCCGACCGCGTGCGCCGCCTGATGCACTACGGCCAGATGCTGCAATCGCACGCCCTGCACTTCTTTCACCTGTCCTCACCGGACTTGCTGTTTGGTTTTGACTCGGCCGTGGCACAACGCAATATCGTGGGAGTGGCAAAGGCCCACCCCGAGGTCGCCAAGCAGGGCATCTTGCTGCGCAAGTTCGGCCAGGAAGTCATCCGCATCACCGCTGGCAAGCGCGTGCACGGCACCGGTGCAGTGCCCGGTGGCGTCAACAAGCTGGTGACCGCCGAGGAGCGCGATCTGCTCAAGCGCCAGATGCCGCAAATACGGGCCTGGGCGCACGACGCGGTGAACATTGCCAAGCAGTTGCATGCGCAAAACCCGGCACTCTACAACGGCTTTGCCAGCTTTCGCTCCAACATGCTGTCCTTGGTGCGGGCCGATGGTGCCATGGAGTTATACGACGGTGTGCTGCGCGTTCGCGATGACCATGGCCGCATCCTTGCGGACCAGGTGAGTGACCAGAACTATCTGGATTTGATTGAAGAAGAAGTGCGCTCCTGGAGCTACATGAAGTTCCCGCACCTCAAAAGCCTGGGGCGTGAACGCGGGTGGTACCGCGTCGGCCCGCTGGCGCGCGTGCAGAACTGCGACTTCATTCATACGCCGCTGGCTGAAGCGGAACGTCAGGCCTTTGTCGCCTGGGGCCAGGGCGACCTGGTTCATGCTTCGCTGGCCTATCACTGGGCGCGCATGATCGAGATGCTGCATGCAGTTGAAGTCATCGCAGAGTTGCTGGACGATCCGGCTTTGTTGAGTGGCGACATGGTGAGAAGCGGCACACGCCAGCGCAGTGGCGTGGGCATGATCGAAGCCCCGCGTGGCACCCTGATTCACGACTACGACGTCGGCGATGACGACCTGGTTACGCGCTGCAACCTGATCGTCTCCACCACCCACAACAACCAGGCCATGAACGAGGCGGTGCGGTCCGTGGCACGCGATTACCTCAGCGGCCACGAACTCACCGAGGGCCTGCTAAACCACATCGAGGTGGCCATTCGCGCCTATGACCCCTGCCTGTCGTGTGCCACGCATGCGCTCGGTCAGATGCCACTGGACGTGACCTTGCTGGGGCCCGATGGCGCTGTGCTGGACCGGGTGCAAAAAGCCTCGGATGGCGCACTCAACCGCCAAATCAGCAGCGCCATGGGTCTGGACGGATGAGCGCTGCGCAGGGCCGCCCCAAGCGCGCTTGCACCGCAGTGCGTAGCTCGCAGGTGTGCGTGTGAACTTGGCGCCAGTGCTGGTGCTGGGCTGGGGCAATCTGAGTCGCGGCGACGACGCCCTGGGTCCACTCTGCGTGGCGGCGCTGCGCGACACCCTGCCCGCTCACCTGATAGATCAAGTGGAGTTTCTGGAAGACTACCAGTTGCAGATCGAATTTGCGCTGGATCTGGTGGGGCGTGAGCGCATTCTGTTTGTCGATGCCAGCCTGAACTGTGCGGAACCTTTTGAAGTGCACACCGCACTGCCCCGACGCGACAGCAGCATCAGTAGCCATGCCCTGTCGCCCGAGGCATTGCTGCAGGTGTTTGTCGACCTGCAAGGCCACGCGCCAGCGCCCGCTAGCGTGCTGGCGATACGCGGCGAGTCCTTTGCATTGGGTGAGCCGATGACGGTTGCAGCGCAGGCCAATCTGGTAGCTGCCGTGGAATGGGCCAGTCACTGGATTCAACAGCCAATCGATAAGCCATGACTGACGGTTCCTGCAGGTGTAAACGGGCTCAGGCCTTGATCGCCACGACCATGGAGTCTGGTCCGGCAAGGTGCTCAACACGAATGTCGGTGAAGCCCGCTTGACGCATCCATCCAGCGCACTCGTCGCCGCTGTAGTCGTAACCACCATGTGTTTCGATGAGCATGTTCAAGCTCATCAATAACCCAAAGGTATTCTGG
>CAIQEX010000177.1 GCA_903870955.1 uncultured beta proteobacterium | reverse complement strand
GGTGACGTATGCCCGCTGCGCCACAGGCTGAACCGGTGCAGGCGCCGCAACCGCAGACGGCAAAGGATTGGCCCGCTGCAAGCCCAGCGCACGCAGCATGTTGGCCAGCAGAACGCCGTCCTGGCCTGCAAACGGCGCACCAGCGCGGTCTTCGTCTTCATCGGGCACATCGCCCACCACCATCCAGTCGCACTGCGCCAAGTTTTGGGCGGGCGCCTGCATCGAGACGTTGCTGCGCCCAGCACACAGGCCACAGGCCTTGCAGCCGCGCACGGCGTCAACCAGTGCCGTCCAATCGGTTGGTACGGCTTCAGATGGCTTGGTATCAACCGCCTTGGCAGCCGGTGCGGGTGCCGGGGCAGGAACCGGTGCTGTCACAGGAACAACGGGCGCACGAACCATCGGCGCAACCGCCTGAACCGGAGGCGGCGCTGGCTGCAAAATGGTCACGCCGGATTCGGGCAACCAGACGTGCACGCCCATTTCCAGCAGCATGGCGCGTTGGCGGGTGTCGAGTTCCAGAGTCATAGCCAAGGATAGCGCCTAGAGCCGCAGGCTCATGACGATGGCATCTTCGCGCTTGCCATGCGATGCCGGGTAATAGTCTTTGCGCAGGCCCACGCGGCGGTAACCATGGGCTTCATAGACACCCAGGGCACGCAGGTTTTGGACACGCACCTCCAGCCACAACCACTCGGCACCCTGGCCCCGGGCCCAGATTGCCAATGCGTCCAGCAGGATGCGCGACCAACCCTGTCCCTGAAACTCGGGGGCCACGGTGATGTTGAGCAGATGCACCTCATCCACGCCCTTCATGGCGACAAAGTAGCCGACGACGTTTCCGTCGCCCATCAAAATCTGCGCCTGATAACCGCTGTGCAGCGCATCGATAAAGTTGGCACGCGACCAGGGTTGCGCGTAGGCGCGCTGCTCGACGCGCAGAACTTCATCCAGGCGATCGGCCAACATCGGCTCAAAGTGGGCTTCAGCCGTGCTGAAGCGGGTATCGAACTGCGCGCTCACCCAGGTACCTCTGCGCTCTTCGCGATGGCCTGTGCCGCCTTGATGGCAGCGCGCTCGGCCGTGGTTTGGGCGACTTTGTCGCGGATGTAGGTGGGCAACGCATGTTCGGCCGACACCAATCTGCCGGCCGCCATCAATTGGGGTGCCAGGCGCAGCATGGCGCTGGCCTGCGGCAGTGCGGTGATTCTGGCGGCTTGTTCGGGCAAAGCCGTCAGGCGTTCCCCATACACCGCAAAGGCATTGCCCGCAGCAGCGGCTTCGCCCGCGCTTGGAAAAGGCAGTGTTACAGCTTCGGGCTTAAGCAGCATGGCGGGCTGGAGTTCGCTCCAGAGGCCTGCATCGAAGGCAAATGTGGCGGTATAGATTTCATCCATACGCGCGTCCAACAAGGCGGTAACCTGACCCCTTTCGGCCTGCGACAAAGCGCTGTGGCGCGCATCTTCCGCCACGGCCAACAAGGAATTCACTGGCAGCACTGGCACATTGGCGCCAAAGGCCAGGCCCTGCGCCACCGAACACGCGGTGCGCAGACCGGTGAAGGAGCCGGGGCCGCAGCCAAAACAGATGGCATCCAGTTCGCCCAGCACCATGCCGGCTTGCTGCATCAAGTCCAGCACGCCAGAGATCAACCCCGTGGAGGACTTGGCACCGCCTTCGCCTTGTTGCTGCCACAGGCCTGCCGATGCGCCATCGTCACGCGAGACAGCAATGGACATGACATCGGTGCTGGTGTCAAAGGCCAACAGCTTCATGGCTTTTTCACTCCTGCCTGGCGCACACCAAACACGATACCCAGGGTCACCAGCGTCAGGCCGATCAGCACGTTCCAGGGCAGTGGCTCACTCAAATAAAGCGCCGCCGACAAAGCCGACAAACCCGGCACCACGGCGGTCAGCATGGTGGATCGCACCGGACCGAAGGTGCGGATCATCATGTTGAAGGTGATTCCCGACACGACGACCGAGGCCACGCCTTGCATCAGCATTTGCCAGACCACGTCACTCAGCGGTGCCGTAAACACGTGGCCCGAAACCACACCAAAGCCCACCAGCGCCGCGTAGGTCGGCACATAGACCAGGAAGGCGAACACGGTAATGGCGGTGGTGGCATGCACCGCTTGCAGCGCATATTTGCGCACCATCACGCTGTAGCAGGACCACGTAAAGGCACCCAAAATAAAGAGTACATCGCCGCGCCAGACACCGCTGCCATCCAGCGCATGCAGCAGGCTGGCACCGCCCACCAGCAAGTCGCCCGCCACAATGCAAATCAGGCCGGTGGCGCGTGAGCGGGTAATGCGCTCACCTAGCAGAGGCACGGCCAGCAATGCAGTCCACAGGGGCAGGCTGCCCGGCAACAGGACGGAGGCGTGGGCGGCAGGTGCAAATGCAAAACCGCTGTAGGCAAACAATCCATACAACAGACCGCCAAAACTTCCGGTCAACACGGTGAGGCGCAAGGGCAATGGGGACAGGCCCCACAGGGAACCGGCGTCGGGCAACGCCCCGGCCTGGCGCTGCAGCGAACGTTGGGTCCGGGTCAACCACCAGCCCACGGGCAAGAGGACCAGGCCGGCACCCAGCAGGCGGACAAACACAATATCAAACGGGGTAAGCGTTGGCGCGCGTGTCGGGTCGGCCGAGGCCCGCGCCACCACGATGAAGGCGGTCCAGATCAGCACCGTCACCAGCGCGGCCAGCAGCCCCACCACTTTGGGCGAAAGACGCGGCAGAGTGCCGGGCATGGCGGCTGAGGTGATGGGTGACATGCATCGATTATCGGGGCTAGCCGCCGGATAATCGCCGCATGCCCTTCCGACTTCTGTGCTCCGCCCTGCTGTTTTTTGTATGCTGCTCCACCATGGCGGCCCCGGCGGGTGCCTTGCCACCCGAGGTGGATGCGGCCCTGTTGCGGGCAAAAATCCCACTCGATGCGGTTTCCCTGCTGGTGCTGGATGCTGACGCCAGCCATCCCACTGCGCGGCTTACGCACCGCGCCCAAGTGCCGATGAACCCGGCCTCGGTCATGAAGCTGACCACAACCTTTGCCGCACTGGACCTGCTCGGGCCCACATTTGCCTGGAGCACGCCGGTAGATGTCGACGGTGCAATTCAAAACGGCACGCTGAGCGGCAACGTGTAT
>CAIQEX010000176.1 GCA_903870955.1 uncultured beta proteobacterium | reverse complement strand
GACTTCACCCGCATTCCGTCGGTTGCGCAGCCATTTGTCTCCTTTCATGAGATCCAGATCGGGCAAACGCTGCAGTTTCACAACAAGGTGGTGGAAGTCCTGCCGGCCGTGCATACCGTCCCGGCGGCAGGATTTGCGATTACTTCCGGCAACGGTTGCTGGGTTTTCAGCGGTGACACCGAGCGTAACCCGGCCTTCTGGCAGCGTATCAATCAGCTTAATGTTGCCATGCTGGTGATAGAAACGGCATTTAGCAACCGGGAAAAGGAATTGGCCCAACGCAGCCTGCACTTGTCGCCAGAATCGCTGGCGCAGGAACTCGATAACATCGACAGGAACAAGCGTTTTCCCATATTTATTACCCATACCAAGCCCGCAGAAACGGAAATGATCATGTCTGAGATTCAGCGCTTTGATCAGACGATGCCCTTCGGCGCCCACGTCAGCCACGATATTCAATGGCTACGCGCTGGCCAGGAGTTTGACGTATGAGCGCCTTTGTGCCCCTGCAAGGTTCCGAAAAGTCGGCGGAACAGGCTTTTTATGAATCGCAAAAGCTGCCTTCCCAAAAGAGGGGCATGACCTTTGAGGCGCTGTTCTATCGCCAGTTGCACCAGGTGACCGCACGCATCCACGACACCGAAAACGTTGAGCAGATCATGCTGGAGACCAGCCAGGACATCTGCAAACTGCTCAATGCCGACCGGCTGACCTTGTACGCAATAAATGAAGACAGCACAGCAATTGTTTCCAAGATCAAGACCGGGCTCAACAGCAGCCGCGATCTGAAACTGCCCATCTCCCCGCAAAGCATCGCTGGCTATGTGGCCTTCAGCAAGAAGCCGCTCAACCTGCCGGATGTGTACGACGAGGACGCGCTCAAGCGCATTCACCCGTCGCTGACGTTTTTGAAAGAGGTCGATCGTCGCTCCGGTTACCGCACGCGGCAGATGTTGGTGGCGCCGATTCTGGAAGGCCAGCACTTGCACGGCGTGCTGCAGGTCATCAACAACAAAAGTGACGAGCCCTTTGGGGCACTGGAGTTGGACGGGGTATCCGAGGTCTGCAAAACCTTGGCTACGGCGATCCGGCAGCGTGCTACCCGGGCCGAAGGTGGGCCACGCCGCAAGGTCACCAAATATGACGGGCTGGTCGCCGATGGGCTGCTCACCGACGAAGAGTTAGGTCACTGCGTGCAGGATGCCCGCAACCAGGAACTGCCGGTGGAACAGTTGCTGATTGCCAAGTTCAAAGTCAAACCTGCCCAGATCGGCTCGGCCCTGTCCAAGTTCTTTGGCGAACCGTATGAGCCTTTCAACCCAGGGCGGCTGCGCATTGAAGCGCTGCACGGCGTGCTCAAGCGTGAATTTGTCGAGGAGCAGGGGTGGATTCCGCTGGAAGAATCGCCCGAGGGGCTGATCATCATGTGCCAGGACCCCGAGGCAGTTCGGGGGTCGCGCATCGTGCCGCAGGTGTTCCCGCGATTTGGCAAGTTTTCCTACCGCGTCAGCACGCATGTGGATTTTGAACAGACCCTGGCACAACTCTTTGGTGCGGCGGCTGACACCACCACGATTGACGACTTGTTGGCCGGCATGGATGGCGGCCCGATTGACGACGGCAGCAATGAAGACTCGGCTCTGGAGTCGGCCGCTGCAGACAACGAACTCGTCAAGTTCGTCAACAAGGTCATCATCGACGCCTACAACCAAAAGGCCTCTGACATCCACATCGAACCCATGCCGGGCAAGTTCAAGACGGGTATCCGTTTTCGGATTGACGGCAGTTTGGCACCCTACGTGGAAGTGCCGGCACACTTCCGCCAGGCCATGGTGACCCGTTTGAAGATCATGTGCGACCTGGACATTTCAGAGCGCCGCAAGCCGCAGGACGGCAAGATCAAATTCAAAAAATACGGCCCGATCGATATTGAGCTGCGCGTAGCCACCATTCCCACCGCGGGCGGTGTGGAAGATGTGGTGATGCGTATCCTGGCTGCAGGCGAGCCTATTCCGCTGGAAAAATTGGGCCTCACTCCGCACAACAAGGCGCGGCTGGAAGCCACGGTGACCAAGCCCTATGGCCTGTTTTATGTGTGTGGCCCAACCGGCTCCGGTAAAACCACCACGCTGCACTCGATCCTGAAGTTTTTGAACAACCCGGACACCAAGATCTGGACCGCCGAAGACCCTGTGGAAATTACCCAGAAGGGCTTGCGCCAGGTGCAGATCAACAAAAAGGCCGGTATCGACTTTGCGCTGGTCATGCGTGCCTTTTTGCGGGCCGACCCGGACATCATCATGGTGGGTGAGTCGCGCGACAAGGAAACTGTCTCCATGGGTGTGGAAGCCTCGCTGACGGGGCACTTGGTGTTCTCCACCTTGCACACCAATTCTGCCCCCGAGTCCATCACCCGCCTGATGGACATGGGTATGGACCCCTTCAACTTTGCTGACGCATTGCTGGGCATTCTGGCCCAGCGTCTGGCCAAACGCCTGTGCGACTGCAAGGAGAGCTACGTCCCGGATGCGGAAGAACTGCGCCTGTTTGCGGCCGAATACGCCGAAGAATTGCGTCACTCCAAAGCCTGGGAACTGGATTACGCCGGTGAAAGCAAGAAGATGGTGGAGCAATGGATGCAGACCTATGGCCAAAACGGTCAGATCCGGCTGTACCGTGCGGTCGGTTGCGACAAATGCAATAAGACCGGTTACAAGGGCCGCGTCGGCCTGCATGAGTTGCTGGTGGCGGATGACGACGTCAAGAAGCTGATCCAGGAACGCGCCCGCGTCGCGGTGCTGTTTGCCGCGTCGGTTGAAGGCGGCATGCGCACCCTGAAGATGGACGGCATGGAAAAAATCATGATGGGCCTGACCGACCTGAAAATGGTGCGGCAGGTGTGCATTAAGTAATAAAAATGCACATGACGAAAATGTCAAACCTGACGGTTATTTGTATCTACCCTTGCCTAATTCTGACGAACTTGGTCAATATTTGGCCTAAATAGGCATGAAATGGTGCCCAGAATGCATGGCATGGAACCTGCTGCTAGTTAAGTTCCTGTAATTTTTCAACCAAGGAGTTAATCATGAAGCGTTCTATGCAAAAGGTTCAAAAGGGTTTTACCCTGATCGAGTTGATGATCGTCGTGGCGATTATTGGTATTCTGGCTGCGGTGGCGCTGCCTGCTTATCAGAACTATATTAAGAAGGCTAAGTTCTCTGAAGTTGTCTTGGCAAGTCAAGCGGCAAAGACAGCGGTTGAAATTTGCGCTCAAGACCAGGCTGGTATTACCAATTGCACAGCGGGTAGCAATGGTATTCCTGCAGACCTTACTACCCCATCTCCTTATGTTCAAACCGTTGCTACGGCAGCGGGTGTGATTACTGTTACACCTCAGGCCAAAGATGGTTTGGTGGCAGGTGATACCTACGTGTTGTCGCCGACTTATGCCG
>CAIQEX010000175.1 GCA_903870955.1 uncultured beta proteobacterium | reverse complement strand
GTGGGCTACAGTTTGCGCGCGCTCAAAATGGCCGCCTCCTCCGTGCGCGAGCGTCTGTCGCAAGAGCACTGGAGCATGATCGTGCGCTGCGAGGACGAACTATTTACCCGCTGCAACCAGCACACCGCCAAGGGCGACTTTTCTGCCACCGCCGCCCTGCGCGTACTCAAGAGCAGCAGCGACTACCTGGCAGCCATCACCGGTGCCCAAACCGACCGCATGACGCGCGACGACGGCTGGCGCCTGCTCAGCATTGGCCGCCATGTCGAGAGACTGGCCTTTCTATCCGGTGCTCTGTCGCGTGCGCTGGTCATCGGCACCTTGCAAAGCGATGGCGGTTTTGAAGCCATGCTGGACCTGTTTGACAGCACCATCACCTTCCGCGCCCAGTACCAGCAAAGCAGGGACATTTCGGCACTCACTGATTTGTTGGTGCTGGACCTGGACAACCCCCGTTCATTGGCCTGGGTCGCGCATACCTTGCGTGGTCGTCTGGCCAAACTGGCAGGCAGCCCAGCGGGCGTGCTGAGCTCGCTTTCGCTGAAGGTGCCCGCCCCCGAAGATTGGGATTTTTCCAGCGACCATGCCCACGCCTCTGAACTGTTGGAACCGGTTTCGCTACTGGAGTTGCTCGACACGCTGCGCAGCTGCGCCTTCAATGTGTCGGACGAAATCAGCGCCACCTACTTCACTCATTCGGGCGACACCAACCAGAGCCTGGCAACCTGATGCTGCTTCAAGTCACCCATGACACCACCTACCGCTACATGCCTGCGGTGGAAACGGCCCAGCACATGGCCTACATGCATCCATCGGCGCATGCCGCGCAGGACGTGCTGGATCATGTGCTGCTGATCAACCCGCAGCCCGCGCAGATGCGCAGCATTGCCGATGTGTATGGCAACACCCGCTGCTTCTTTTCGCTGCAGACGCCGCATGAAGTGCTGTCGGTGGTGGCCCAAAGCTTGGTGTCTACACGGACCAGCAAATCGGTGCAAAGCGACATCGCCTGGGAGAAGGTGCGCGAGATGTTTCGCTACCAGGCGGGCAACCGTTTTGATGCGGCGTCCGAGTTTGTTTTTCCGTCACCCTTTGTGCCGCGCGATACCGAGTTTGCCGCCTTCGCGCGCAGCAGCTTTGGCCCCGGCGCATCGCTGTTGGATGCCTGCATCGACCTGATGCAGCACATCCATACCAACTTCACATACGAGAGCCAAAGCACCCAGATCAACACCCCGGCACTGCAGGCATTGGCGCAGCGCAAAGGCGTGTGCCAGGACTTTTCGCACATCATGATTGCCTGTCTGCGCACCCTGGGTTTGCCCGCGCGCTACGTGAGTGGCTACGTGCTGACGATGCCGCCCGAGGGCCAGCAACGCCTGGTGGGCAGCGATGCCTCGCATGCCTGGGTGAGCGCCTACCTGCCCGACCTGCCGGAAGGCAGTCGTTGGGTGGACTTCGACCCGACCAACAACCGCTGGGGCTGGCATGCGCCCGGTGAGGACTACGTGACTGTGGCCACTGGCCGCGACTTTGGTGACGTCTCGCCGCTGCGGGGTGTGATCCACGGCGGCGCCAGCCATACCCTGTCGGTTGGTGTAACGGTTGCGCCGGTAGGTGAAAATACGGCTCCGGACTCCGACGATATGCCACCATCCCGGTTGCAGACCCAGACTCAGACCCAATCGCAGTCACAGTCCCAATCTCAAAATCAATCTTAGGAAACACCATGAGCGTTTACGACAAACTCGCCGAACTCAACATCACCCTGCCCCCGGTGGCCATTCCCGCTGCG
>CAIQEX010000174.1 GCA_903870955.1 uncultured beta proteobacterium | reverse complement strand
TTTGCGGTACAGACACCACCCAAACTGCAGTTGCCTCGGTCCTCAGCAAACTTGCGACGATTGCGGTCACTGTGCCCGGAACCAGCTTCAACACCATACATGCCAATCCAACTGGAACGCCAACCAGCTACACAACTGGGTTGAACCTTGGCCCGATCATCTTCACTAACTAATCCCATTGACTAATCGATCCCGCCCTAAAGCGGGGTCATTCACAGAAATTGGGAGAAATCCATGCATTTCAAACTTCGTTTAATACCCACAGCCGTGGCCACTTTGATGGTGGCCGCCTGTGGCGGCGGTGGGGGCGGCTCTGGCTCGGTTGCCGGCATCCCAACCAATGGCATTGCTGTGGACGGCTACCTGAACTTTGCCAAGGTCGTTTGCGACGTCAATGAGAATGGCGTATACGACTCGGGCGAGCCGGTTACCTATACCTCCAATACAGGCGACGGTAAGTTCACCTTTGCTTCAGGGTGCTCCCACAGCGTTCTGGGCGGTGTGGACGGCACGGGTACCAATGCTGACACCAAGCTGCCATTTGTCGGGCTGTTGCGCGCGCCTGCCGGTGCCACGGTGTTGTCACCTTTCACTACTTTGCTCGCCTCCGGCATGTCGTCTGCGGATGTTATCAAGGCACTGGACCTACCCTCCGGTACCAACCTGTTGAACGTCGACCCGGCGGCTACCAACGTCGACGGCAGCCTGAAAGACCCTGACCTCTTAAAGAAAGCGCTAGCGGTTCAACAGTTGCTTCAAAAGACCACAGAAGTCGTGAATGGATTGGCCTCCATGACGGGCAGCGTGGCCACACAAACGGTCTACACCCAAGTAGCCAAGGCCTTGGCAACAACGCTCCAGGGCGGCACTGCGCTGATCACCGGTGGTGCCACACCGTCGATAGATCCGGTCGTGGTGAATACCATGCTCTCAACGGCCTTCACCAACATCGCGAGCGCCCCTTCGATAGACCCCACGATCAAAACCAAGCTGGCGGGCGCCGGCGGCTCGGTCACTTTGCCTACCGTCATGGATGCTGCTCTAACCGGACAGGCGCAGGCGATTCTGGGTGCGAGCACCGCAAACCTGACCGCAACGACTTTGGACCGGCAAAGCAATACGGCCATTGCTGCGGCAGTGACCGCTGCGGCTACTGCCGGCACCCTGACTCCCAGTTCTTCGCCTTCAGCGATTAGCAACTTGGCTACGTCTACGGCCACAGCGGCTGCGTTGCCAACTCCGGTAGCCAGTCATGTGCCAACGCCCGCCGCGGGTTCCACCACGCTATTTACCTTTGATGAAGCAACACCGCTATTCACCGGTATGGGTGCTTACGGTGGCGCGCTTCCATCGGTAGAAACACCTGCAGTCGGCGATGCAGGCAATGCGCTGAAGATAGTCAAACCAACGGGTGCGAATGACTGGGGTGGCATCTATTTTGGTCTGCCACGGATTCCGTTCACGTCCAGTCGCAAACAGATTACGGCATCGGTGTATTCGACGGTCGCCAACTCAGTGATCATGCTGAAGGCCGAGGTCAGTGGAGCCGATTCGGTAGAAGTGGCCGGGACGCCCACGGGCGCTGCCAACACCTGGAGCACGGTCACCTGGGACTTCAGCGCTGTGGATCCAGCAAAGACGTATGCCACGATGGCCATTTCTCCGGATAGAGGGCTGGCAGCCAGTGGGCAGACCTACTACCTGGACAACATCGCATTGGCTCCTGCCGGCGTTACACCACCGCCGGTCGTGTTGAAGTCCGGCGTACTGGCAACATTTGACGAAACCACGCCTTTGACATTCTTGGGCTTTAACGGTGCCGAAGGCTCGTCCGTCAAGGCTGCGCCAACGGGCGGCGGCAGCGGTCAAGCGCTGAATGTATTGCGTACCGGTGGCGACCCTTGGGCAGGTGCGAAGGTAACCGTGGGCGCACTGGATGTGTCGTCAACCAACACGACGATTACAGCCAAGGTCTATTCGCCACTGGCCGGTATTCCCATCGTGCTGAAGCTCGAAGGTGCAACCAACGCGCTGGCAAGCAGTGAAATCCAGGCGACAGAGACCGTTAAAGCAGGGTGGCAGACCTTGTCCTGGTTGATTCCTACAGCAGATATCAAGGCCGGTTACAGCAACGTGGTCTTGTTGCCGCACCTGGGAACCGTGGCTTCGATTACGCCTGGCGAGTCCTTCTACTTTGACGACATCACCCTAGGCGCAGCAATCCCGGTTACGCCGCCTGCGCCCAGCAACTATCTCTACATACCTGGCGACGCGATCGGCTTCTCCGCTGACGGTATCACCGCCAACGCAGTAACCTACAGCATGGCGACCTTCCAGTCATCTGGCATAAACGTCAAGTGGCCCATGGCGAATGGTGCAGCAATCAAGCTCAATCTGGCGGTCAACGGTACTTTCAATATCGCAGCCGGTCAGAAGTTGAGCGCCGCCGTTCAGATCGAGGACACCACGGTTGGCAGCAGTGGCCAGATTCGTGCATATACCGACAATGTTGCGGTGAGCAAGGTAGGCGATGCCATCACGCTGAGCGTACCCAGTTTGCCTCAGGCCTTGATCTACGGTGTATCCGCAGACGGCAACACCAAGGCGGTGATTGACTTTGCCTCCAGCGTGCAGGGCATTACCAATACCCTGAGCACTGCGGCCAATGCCGTCAGCACGGTGATGTTTGGTGAAGTGGTGAACTTTGGCATCAACGGTCTAAGCAACCGCTTTACCAATATGAGCAGCCTGCGCGGCAAATACAAGGTCACGATTGTGGTGGACCAGTTACCACTTCGCAAAGCCGATGGAACGGTGTTTCCTTCAGCCACGATTCAAATGCCCACATCGGTTGTGAACGGCGTTGAAAGTGGAATCGTGCCGGTCACCGGTCCGAGTCTGGTGGGTTATATCAACCTGACTCAGTGAGGTGGCGGGTGTTGTGACTAAACTCCCCGCTTTGCATACGCTGAAGCGGGGAGTTCGCATGTTGGCCATTAAGAATTGGGGGATGTTGGCGCTGCTGGTCAGTGGCAATGTGCTCGCCGCACCGCTGGACGCGCTGCTGACAGCAACCCCTGAGCGTGGGTTGGAGCGCGGTTTTGTTGAACTGGGTGCCGACGTGATGAACCAGCAGTTGGACTTTCTCAATTTGCGCACCGTGTCCAGTGACCCCGACAAAGCGACCGGAGATTACAACGGTGCGCACATCAGTGGCGGTATGAGGGTAGGTGAAAAGGGTTGGGTGTCCGGCGCGCTGTGGCAACGCGCCGTGGGCGACGCGACCGATACATACCAATACACCAGTTGGCAAATATCGGGTCAATACCGCATTCTGGAGGCTGACGGATGGTTGCCCACGATGGGCGTGCGCTTATCGGGCTGGGGCAACTATGCTGGCTCGACCGAGACCACCAAACCGGTGGTTGTGCCGGGTGCCAAACTGGACACCGTCAAGGTCAATTCGCCATCTGACCAGGAGTTGCAAGCCGATGTGGTGGGTACTTGGCAACTCTCTCAGGAGTCGGACTTGAGCGTGCTTCTGAGTGTCGGCACAAATCAGCTGAGCTATGGAGGAATGTCAGCTACCACCACGATGGATGGTTGCCACTACCAGTTGGCCTTCACCGGCAACGCGGTATATGGAAAGTTGGCAGCGCCCTGCAGCACTCCGATCCACGTGCTGGAGATTTACGATAACTCAGGCCGACTGGGTATTGATGTGGCGAACGAGATCGCCTGGCACGGCAGCTTTGTGCAGGCCGGTGTGAATGGCAGTTGGCGTAGCGGACCCTGGACTCTGCGCGCAGGCTACCTGTTCCACATGGCACAGCGTGAGGCAGTGGATGCCATTCTGGCATCGCGCAAGCTGGCATCCTATTCACAGAATCACAACATCACCATCGAAGGTAGTTATCGCCTGAGTTCCGCTGTGAGCCTGTTTGCCCGAGGGCAATTGAGCAGTAATCTGTTTTTCAATGACCTTCCCGTAACCTACAACACCAGCACAGCAGCGCGCTTCGATGGCAAATACTCGCTCATCTCGTTGGGCATGCAGGTGAATTTCTGACATGAAACAAGTGGTTCCAGAAGTAGCTATTCAAATACCCGCAGGCAGCCCGCCCCTGGCCTGCGTCGATATCGGCGGCACCAAGGTGGCCATCAGCATGGCCGACCACCGTGGCATCAGCGGCAAGGTGTCCGAGCCTACCGCCAAGGAAGGCGATAACGATGCGCTGGCCCAGCAAATCATCCGGCTGATTGGCCAGAGTTGCGCGCTCTCGGGCATTGACGTGTCCAGTGTCG
>CAIQEX010000173.1 GCA_903870955.1 uncultured beta proteobacterium | reverse complement strand
CGCCGCCATAGCACTTGGCGAGCACGTTCTTGCGCAAAGCCTTAATTGTCTCACGGGCGATGATGTTGGCTCCAATAGCAGCCTGGATCGCCACGTCGAACATCTGGCGTGAAATGATCTCGCGCATCTTGGCGACCACGGCACGGCCCCGGTAAGCGGACTGAGACCGGTGCAACATGATGGACAGCGCATCGACCTTCTCGGAGTTCAGCAGGATGTCGACCTTGACCACGTCCGCCGCCCGGTATTCCTTGAACTCGTAATCCATCGAGGCATAGCCCCGGCTGACGCTTTTGAGTTTGTCAAAGAAATCCAGAACGATTTCGGCCAGCGGCATCTCATACGTCAACACCACCTGGCGCCCCTTGTAGGCCATGTTCATCTGGATGCCACGCTTCTGGTTGGCCAGCGTCATCACGACACCCACGTATTCCTGTGGCATGTAGAGGTGCACGGTCACGATAGGCTCGCGGATCTCCGCCGTCTTACCCACCTCGGGCATCTTGGAAGGGTTCTCCACCGTGACCACTTCGCCATCGTTCTTCATCACCTGGTAGACCACGCTGGGCGCGGTGGTGATCAAGTCCTGGTCAAACTCGCGCTCCAGGCGCTCCTGAACAATTTCCATGTGCAGCAAGCCAAGGAAACCGCAACGGAAACCAAAGCCCAATGCCTGTGACACTTCGGGCTCGTAGTGCAGCGAGGCATCATTCAACTTGAGCTTTTCCAGGGCATCGCGAAGCGAGTCATATTCACTGGCTTCGGTCGGATACAGACCCGCAAAAACCTGCGGTTGAATTTCCTTGAATCCTGGCAATGCCTCGGTGGCCGTGTGGGCCGCGCCCCCCGTGCCGAGCTTGATCAAGGTGACCGTATCACCCACCTTGGCGGCCTGCAATTCCTTGATGCCAGCGATGATGTAACCCACCTCCCCGGCTTCCAATGACTGGCGTGGCTCATTGGCGGGAGTGAACACTCCGAGGTTGTCGGCGTTATAGGTTGCGCCCGATGCCATCATCTTGATGCGCTCGCCTTTGGCCAGGCGACCGTCCACCACCCGCACCAGCATGACGACACCTACATAGCTGTCAAACCAGCTGTCAATGATCATGGCGCGCAGCGGCCCATCCGCGTTTCCCTTGGGTGCCGGGATACGCGCAACAATGGCCTCCAAAATTTCGTCAATGCCGACGCCGGTTTTTGCAGAACACGGAATGGCCTCGGTCGCATCAATGCCAATCACGTCTTCAATTTCGCTACGTGCGTTGTCCAGATCTGCATTCGGCAAATCGATCTTGTTCAACACCGGCACGACCTCCACGCCGAGGTCCAACGCGGTGTAGCAGTTCGCAACCGTTTGTGCTTCAACACCTTGACTGGCATCGACTACCAGCAACGCGCCCTCACATGCAGACAGTGAGCGACTGACTTCATAAGAGAAGTCCACATGCCCTGGCGTGTCGATCAAATTGAGGTTGTAGACCTGGCCATCAAGTGCCTTGTATTTAAGCGAAGCAGTTTGCGCTTTGATGGTTATCCCACGCTCTTTTTCGATGTCCATCGAGTCCAGAACCTGCGCTTCCATTTCACGCGCTTCCAGCCCTCCACAACGTTGAATCAAGCGGTCTGCAAGAGTGGATTTGCCATGATCAATGTGGGCAATGATCGAAAAATTTCTGATGTGATTCATCAAGGGAGAGCTTCAAGTGATTGAATTAAAACGGTCAAGCAAGAAAAAAGGGCGCGACCTGTATGGACGCGCCCTGAACCAACCATCTTTTGGCAACTGCGAAAGTTGGAACTTCATTGTAGGCAAAAACTACAGATTTCACAGCCAAAAAATTTGAACAAAACGAGAGTTGCGAGTCCACAACAGAAAACTTATACACAACTTATTAACAAAATGAGATCTAAATCAAAGGACAACATGTGGG
>CAIQEX010000172.1 GCA_903870955.1 uncultured beta proteobacterium | reverse complement strand
TTGGCCGAATGCACCGTCATCAGTTGGATCGCGTCCTGCCCGGCCTGCGCCATGTTGTCACCGGCTTCCAATGCAGCATGCGTCAAAAAAGCAACCAGCGGCGACAAGGTCTCGCCAGTGTCCCCGAAGGCCATATCGGTGGGCTCCAGACCATACTGGTCAATCGCCTCGGCACTCAAACCCTGGCTGGCCGGGCTTTGGCTCATGCCGGGGCTGTCCCGGCCAAAGCCTTCCTGCATGACAAAGCTCTCTGCCGCACTGACCAGTTCTTCCAGGTTTTCCACGCGGTCAGCGCCTTCACGCTCGGCCCGGTAATGCGTCAGCAGGTCGCTGTCTTCCAGCATCACCGAAATCAGGTCGCGCAGTTTCATGCCTTGTGTTTTTTCGCGCAGCACATCGATCTTGGCGACAAAGCCGGCAATGACGGCACCGGCGCGCCCCGAGAGCGCGCTCACCGCATCATGTAGCGAGCAGCCCTGCGTCTTGGCAATGTCCTGCAACAGTTCGAGGCTGCGCGCGCCAATGCCGCGCGCCGGAAAGTTCACCACCCGCATGAAACTGGTGTCGTCGTTGGGGTTCTCCAACAGGCGCAGATAAGCCAGCGCATGCTTGATTTCGGCGCGCTCAAAAAAGCGCAAACCACCGTAGACGCGGTACGGCACGGCGGCGTTAAAGAGCGCCGTTTCAATCGTGCGGCTCTGCGCATTGGATCTGTAAAGGACCGCAATCTCTTTGCGGTTGACGCCGTCACGTACCAACTGCTTCATTTCGTCCACCATCCACTGCGCCTCGGCGAAGTCGGTGGGTGACTCGTAAATGCGAACCGGCTCGCCCGGTCCCTGATCGGTGCGCAAATTCTTGCCCAGGCGCTTGCCGTTGTGGCTGATCAAGGCATTGGCGGAATCCAGAATGTTGCTGAAGCTGCGGTAGTTCTGCTCCAGCTTGATTTGGTTCTGCACATTGAACTCACGCACGAAGTCAGCCATGTTGCCGACCCGTGCTCCGCGAAAGGCATAGATGCTCTGGTCGTCGTCGCCGACCGCGATCACCGCACCCCCCGGGGTGTCGGGTGAGGCGTCCGCACCCTGCCCGGCCAGCATCTTGATCCAGGCGTATTGCAGGCGGTTGGTGTCCTGAAACTCGTCGATCAGAATGTGGCGGAAGCGCCTTTGGTAGTGCTCGCGAATGGGATCGTTGTCGCGCAGCAACTCGTAGCAACGCAACATGAGTTCGCCAAAGTCGACCACGCCCTCGCGCTGGCACTGCTCTTCGTAAAGCTGGTAAATCTCGATCTTTCTGAGCGTCTCGGGGTCACGCGCTTCGATGTTGGTGGGGCGCAGTCCCTCTTCCTTGCAGCCAGAAATAAAGCGCGCCAATTGCTTGGGAGCAAAGCGCTCGTCATCGTCAGAAATATTGTTCTGCTTGCACAGGCGCTTGATAGCCGAGAGTTGATCTTGCGTATCCAAAATCTGAAAGCTCTGCGGCAGGTTGGCCATCTTGAAGTGCGAGCGCAGAAAGCGGTTGCACAGACCGTGAAAGGTACCGATCCACATGCCATGCACATTGACGGGCAGCATGCTGGAAAGCCGCGTCATCATTTCCTTGGCAGCCTTGTTGGTAAAGGTCACTGCCAGAATGCCGCCCGGCGTCACCAAGCCGTTTTGCAGCAACCAGGCAATGCGGGTAGTCAGCACCCGCGTCTTGCCCGAACCCGCACCCGCCAGGATCAGGGCATGCGCGGCGGGCAAAGTAACAGCGGCGCGCTGCTCGGGGTTCAGGGTATGAAGCAGCGGCGAATCGGCTGTGTGGTCAGGCGTGGAGAAAAGGGACATGGGGTGATTGTAGGAAGCTGTGGCTCTGCAATTGCCAACGCTGCGTATCTCCATCGTTCATCGCACCAAAGACCCGACTGCAGGGTTGGCGGCAAAGGGACCGGCTACCGTGGCGGCCTCCCAATTTGGGGTTGGTCTGGGTGCCCTTGCCAAGCGCAACAACGTCACTTAGCGCAGTGAGCAGGTATGCCGGGGGCCGATTTGTGCGTACCCGCAGTATGAGGACCCCGGCATACCCGCTCACTGCGCGACAGGTGCGTCGCAGCAGCAAAGCCTGCAAAGCCTGCAAAGTACAAAAAAACAAATACAGGCAAGACGCTCAGAGTTATGAGACAGCCCAGCCACTGCGAGTAAAATCAATCACCGGGCCCAAGCAATTGGGAGCCGGTATTTTTTTGCCTGCTCCATTCCAAGCGCCCTCGAAGACGATTAACGGTAACTTTTTGACAGGAGCTTGGGCTATGGAAATTTTTGATTACGACAACATCCTTCTTTTGCCGCGCAAATGCCGCGTCGAAAGCCGTTCGGAATGTGACGCCGGCGTCGAGTTGGGTGGACGCAAATTCCGTCTGCCAGTGGTACCCGCCAACATGAAAACCGTGGTGGATGAATCCATCTGCGAATGGTTGGCGCAAAACAATTACTTCTACGTGATGCACCGCTTTGACCTGGACAACGTCCAGTTCATTGCCGCCATGCACGCCAAGGGCCTGTACGCGTCCATCTCGCTGGGCGTCAAAAAGCCGGATTACGACACCGTGGACCAACTCGTCGCAAAAGGCATGGCACCCGAGTACATCACCATCGACATCGCCCACGGCCATTCCGACAGCGTGAAGAACATGATCGTGTACCTGAAGGAGAAACTCCCCACGAGTTTCATCATCGCGGGTAACGTGGCCACGCCCGAGGCGGTCATTGATCTGGAAAACTGGGGCGCGGACGCTACCAAAGTCGGGGTGGGGCCCGGCAAGGTTTGCATTACCAAGCTCAAGACCGGTTTTGGCACCGGCGGTTGGCAACTCAGCGCAGTGAAATGGTGCGCCCGCGTGGCGACCAAACCGATCATTGCAGATGGCGGCATTCGCAGCCACGGTGACATCGCCAAGAGCATCCGTTTTGGCGCATCCATGGTGATGATCGGCTCGCTGTTTGCAGGCCACGAAGAGTCACCCGGCAAGACCGTGGAAGTCGACGGTGAAATGTTCAAGGAGTACTACGGCTCGGCCAGCGACTTCAACAAAGGCGAGTACAAGCACGTCGAGGGCAAGCGCATTCTGGAGCCGATCAAGGGCAAGCTGGCCAACACCCTGATCGAAATGGAACAGGACGTGCAAAGTTCCATCAGCTATGCAGGTGGCAAAAAGCTCATGGATATCCGCAAGGTCAATTACGTCACGCTGGGCGGAGACAACGCGGGTGAGCACCTGCTGATGTAGGTCGCAAACCAAAGACCAAAGCACATTCGTCACAACGAAAAAGGCCTTGGGCAGAACGCTTCAACGTTCCGCACAAGGCCTTTTTTGCGTTGGGGCCGGTAAAAACCGAACTTTAGCAATTAGTCGAAGTTGCGAGCAGGTGGGCGCTTCTTGGCGTCACGGGGCACAAACACCTTGCCACCGTTACCGGGCTTGGCAAAAGCTGGTTTGCCGCGCGGTGCACCGAAGTCACCACGGGGGGCACCAAAATCCTTGCGCGGACCGAAGTCGCCGCGTGGCGCGTCGCCACGGGGAGCGAAGTCACCGCGTGGAGGACGGCTGTCACCCCGCGGGGCAAAGTCGCCGCGCGGTGCATCACCGCGGGGAGCGAAATCGCCGCGTGGAGGACGGCTGTCGCCACGGGGGGCAAAGTCACCGCGTGGTGCATCACCGCGGGGGGCAAAGTCTCCACGGGGAGGACGGCTGTCGCCACGGGGCGCAAAGTCAGCGCGCGGGGCAAAGTCACCACGGGGTGCAGGAGCGCCTTGTTGCGCAAAACGGTCATTGAAACCACCCTTGCGCTCGTAGCTGAAGCCTTCACGCGGGCTGGAGAACTTGCGATCACGTCCGCCACCGCCACCGCCGCCACCGCCATTGCCTTCAAAACGTCCACGGCCGCCAAAGCTGCTGGCAGGACGG
>CAIQEX010000171.1 GCA_903870955.1 uncultured beta proteobacterium | reverse complement strand
GCAAGCGCACCGCCAGCCCCGCTGCAGTGGTGTCGTCCATCTGCCGCAAAAAATCAGCAACCGTCGCAATACCGATCAGATTTCCAAACGCATCGACTACGGGAAGCGACTTGATCTTATGCAGCCGCAGCAGGTTCCAGGCCTGTTCCAGCTCGGTATCAAAATGCACGGTCATGACATCGCGCGACATGATGTCAGCGCAGGTCAGCCCCACGTGGCGCCCAAAGGCATGGTCAACCGCGAGGTTGTAAATCGCGACCAACTCGTCTTCCTGCACGTCCACAAAGGTTCCGAGCGTGGTCAGTGCACTGGCAAGGTCCTCATGGGCCAGTCCAATGCGTTGCATCGGTGCGGCGTCGTGGGTTCGGTGCAGGCCCAGAGCAGGCTCTTGCGCCTGGAAAGGATAGGGACGCCGCAGGATGAAGTTGCTGATCAGCAGCGTGGATCCCAGGGCAACTCCCAGGTTAAGGACCACCTGCACTGCCAGTTGGGCCATGCCGGCATTGGAATGTGGGCCATCCAGAACAATCAGCAAGGCCATGGCCGCACCGGGCGGATGAATGCACCGAAAGCGCACCATCAGCCAGATGCTCGATGCAACGGCAAGGGTCACAGCGAGCTGCGCAGGTGCAAGCCAGAACGAGCAGATAAAGCCGACCACGCAGGAAACCAGATAACTACCCAGGATGGACCAGGGTTGCGCGACCGGGCTGTGCGGTTGCACGTACACAATCACAATCGTCCCGGCCAATGGCACCAAAATCCAGTGGCCGCTGCCCGCCACCGCATGCAGAAATATGGAACATATGCCCATCCCCAGGAGTGCCCCCAGACTTGCCCGCCAGCGCTCGGAGTTGAAAAGAGCTTGCATGTGGTTCGTCATAAACAGTTGATGCTTTCCACCAGGGGTGCGGTACGCCACTAAACTTTGCACATGGACTACGCCACGATCAAACTGCTGCACCAATCAGCGGTCGCGCTCTCCGCGATGGGTTTCGTTGCGCGGGGCATGGTGGCACTGCGGCCACGCTTTAGTTGGAAGACGCGCACCACGGCCTGGGTTCTGGCACTGGTGGTGCTGACATGGATAGCTTCGGTTGCCGTTTTGAAAAATCCGTTGGGGTTTGTTGTCCTACTGCAGAACCACGGGCGAACCCTGTTGATCGAATGCCAGATAGCGGGTCATATCACCGCGCTTGATGGATTCCACCATGGCCTGCAAGGACGCATCCACAGCCTGCGCATCGGGCGCGTTGTGGGTGCTGCCTGACAAGGCACCGGCAAATACGAAGCGCCATGCCTGCCCGAACTGCGCAGCTTCCTGGGCCAGCACATCGAAAGAGGACAACTCGTCCGGGCTTTTGTCCACACACATCACAGGCACCAGAGCACCGCCGTGCCCGGCCTCAAATCCGGCCCGCTGCTGTGCGTTGGCGTCGTCTGGCAGCACGGCATCGGCAAAGACAAACAACAGGCGCTGGGACAAGGGCTGCGCATGTGCGGCCTGCAGCAGGTCGGCAAAATTTTCGATATTCATTGGGACTCCGTGGATAGATAGGTCACGTATTGGTCGGATGCGGGCCGCACACGCGCAGGCTTGGCACGCTGCGCCGTTCCCACACTCAGGAAACAGATCGCGTGCTCTTGGCGATTCAAGCCAAACAGTCCGCGCAAGCTGGAAGAGTTCAGTGCCTTGCCACTGGTCAGTGCCGATCCGAAACCCAGCGCCGTGGCCATCAAAAGCATGTTTTGCACCGCACACCCCGCCGAAAGCACGCGTTCCAACAAACCAATCTCGGCGTCACCGCGCGCGTCTTCCACCACCAGCAGAAGCAGCAGGGGCGCGCGCAATGCCTTCTCATAGGCCTGCTGCAATTGTTCCGGCAAGGCAGAAGAATCCCGCTCCAGCAAAGCTTCGGAAAACACCCGACCCAAAGCAGAACGTTCGCCATCCGGAATCACCACAAAACGCCAGGGCAGCAACTGTCCATGGTCTGGCGCGTGGGCCGCCGCATCCAGGATCTGCGCGAGCTGCGCGGCATCCGGTCCGGGCAAGCCCAGGCGCTTGGGCAATATCGTCTGGCGTGATTGCAGAAGACTGGCCAGCAGGCTCGGGATTTCATTCAACGGCATTTTTCACCACGCATTGCGCTGGCCTTTCTTCTTTCTCTATTGCACCAAGGGCGAGTCGGCGGTGTCGAGTTCAATGCCTTCGACCAGCGCTTGTCCGACCAGCAGACTCATGTACTGGTGGAGCGCTTTGGCACGTGATTGCATGGTCAGTTGCGTCGCCACGCGCTCCCGCACTTCATCAAAAGCCAGCGCCCGGCCATCGCGCCGTTCCAGTACGTCGATGATATGAAATCCGAAGCGGGTATGAATCAGGCGCGGCTGCACGCCCAGGCCCACCGGAACCTCCGTCTGGAAGAACAGCGTGGTGGCCAGCTCCGGCGCGCAGTCCTGCGGGCCGACCCAGCCCAGGTCGCCACCCTGGGTGCTGGTGGGGCAGTTGGAAAGCTCGGCCGCCAGTTTGCCAAACCGATCCACCGGCACGTTGTTTCCCAACAGGCTGATAAGCGCCTTGTCGGCGTGCACGCTGAGGGCCTGCACATTCACGCCCGGTGTCACCGCAAACAGGATGTGGCGCAGATGCACCGCCTGACCGACCACGTACTGGTTCTTGCGGGCATCAAAGTAGCGCTGGCATTCCTCGTCTGTGGGGGCGGGAACTTGCACTGCAGCGTCGACCATGGTCTCCAGCGCGATGCGTTCTTCTTCATTGAGTTCCGGCGCCTCCAGCACGGCCTGGCGCGGCAGAAGACCGGCCAGCACGGCTTGCTGGCGCAGCAACTCGGTGTAGGCCCGTTCACGCAGGGTTTCATCGTCAGGGCGCTGTCCCGGCGCATGCAGGGTAATGCCGTTGATGGAGGCAACGGGCTCCGTAGCGGCGGCTGCCTTGGAAGCGCAGGCGCAGGCTCCACCTCCACCACAACCGTGGCTATTCGTTTGAGAGGTGCTCATGGATGTTCCTTGATCACAATGGCCTAGCGGGCATTGCGGCTGAGGGGCTCGCGCTCCACCAGACCGATGCGGCGGCTGCGCACCAACTGGTATGGACGCACCAGATAGGCCACCGTGCCGAAACCACTCCAGACATGCACCAGCCGCGTAAACGGGAAGATCAGGAAGATGCTCATGCCCAGGAACATGTGCAGCTTGAAGACCCAGCTGGCCTCGGCCAACAACTCGGGCGCGCCGGACTGAAAGGTCACGATGTGCTGGGCCCAACCGGCCAGCTTCATCATCATGCTGCCATCCAGGTGCTCGGCAGACAGCGGGATGGTGGCCAGACCAAGAGCCAGTTGCAGCCACAGCAACACCAACAGCACGATGTCGCTGGTTTTGGAGTTGAGGCGAATGCGCTCGTCACCCAGACGGCGCTGCAGCAACAGGCTGACACCGATAAAGCCGAGCACACCAAACGCACCACCCGACACCATGGCCATGATCTGCTTGTTGCCCGCGCTGATGAAAGGCTCATACAAGAAGTGTGGGGTCAACATGCCCACGGTGTGGCCACCCAAGAGGAACAGCACGCCCACGTGAAACAGGTTGCTGCCCCAGCGCAGTTTCCCAGCCCGCAGCAACTGCGATGAGTCGCTCTTCCAGGTGTACTGGTCGCGGTCAAAGCGCAGCAGGCTGCCCAGCAGAAAGATGGTCAGGCAGATGTACGGGTAGTAGCCGAACAAAAGGTTGTCGAGGTAAGTCATATGCGTGCTCCTTGGGCTTGGGCTTCTTGTGCTTTCGGGCCTTTGGCAAAAACCGAGGCGGCGCTGGTGGGGTCGGTGTGGGCCGCGTTGAGCGGCGCCGCGGTCTTGCGAACAAAGTGGATCGGCTGGGCCTCGCCCGGCTTGGACTGGCCTTTGGTGCTGCAGCCATCAAAGGCTTCGGGTTCCTGCCAGACGTCGTCCATGGCTTCATCGGCAACGATAGACACGGCTTGTACGCGCTGGCCGCAGAGTTCCAGCACGGCAGCCACCGGCGCGGCATAGGGACTGCCGCGTTGCACCAGCGCACTGAAGACGGCGGTGAGGATGTGGGCCATCTCGCCCAGAAACTCGGTCGCCAGTTTGGGCGGTTGGGTGGAGGCGAACTCCAGCACCACACACAAATGGTCTGGCAACTCATCCGGCGCCATCATCAGACCGGCCTTTTCGTAGGTTTGCACCAAGTCGACCATGGCCGGGCCGCGCTCGCGCGAGTCGCCATGGATGTGCTCGAACATGTGCAGCGAGGTGGCGCGGCCACGGTCGAAGGTTTCCACATAGCGCGCTTCCACTTCCATGGGGTCCAGACGCATCAATTCCACAGCCAGGCTGTGCAACTCAGCGCGGCGCGCAACGGGAATCGCGCCCTCCTTGTCGATGGCCAGCAGCAACTCCGGCAGATGGCTGCGCAGTTCGGCGTCCGGGTAACCCAGCAGCAAGGCCAGGGCACGCAGGGAATAACGGTTGTCTTTCATGGCGTGCTTTCTTTAAACGTAGGACTTGATCGGGATGGTGCGCGGCTTGCTGCCACCAAACAGGCTGGTCTCTGAAGCGCCATCCGAGCAACCATTGCCAAACGAGAAGCCACAACCGCCACGCAGGTCAAAGGCACTTTCGGCGTACTCGCGGTGCGAACTTGGTATCACAAAGCGGTCTTCGTAGTTGGCGATGGCCATGATCTGGTACATCTCCTCCACCTGGGCCACGGTCAAACCCGTCTGCTCCAGCACCGCCAGGTTTTGCTCCTGGTCCACGTGCTTGCTGCGCTGGTAGGCGCGCATCGCCAGCATGCGTTCCAGGGCGCGCACCACCGGCGCGGTATCGCCAGCGGTCAGCAGGTTGGCCAGGTACTGCACGGGAATGCGCATCTGGGCCAAGTCTGGAATCTCGCCATTCACACCGATGTGGCCGGCATTGGCGGCCGAGGTGATGGGTGACAACGGCGGCACATACCAGACCATGGGCAGCGTGCGGTACTCGGGGTGCAGGGGCAAGGCCACCTTCCAGTCCACGGCCATCTTGTAGACCGGGCTGTTGCGTGCGCCGATCAGCCAGGCTTCGGGAATGCCGTCGAGTCGCGCTTGTGCAATCACCTTCGGTTCGTTGGGGTTGAGGAACAGGTCCAGTTGCGCCTGGTACAGGTCTTTCTCATTCACCACGCTGGCGGCCTCTGCGATCCGGTCGGCGTCATACAGCACCACACCGAGGTAGCGAATGCGGCCGACGCAGGTCTCGGAACAAACGGTCGGTTGTCCGGCCTCGATGCGCGGGTAGCAGAAGATGCACTTCTCGGCCTTGCCGCTTTTCCAGTTGTAGTAAATCTTCTTGTAGGGGCAACCCGAGACGCACATGCGCCAGCCACGGCACTTGTCCTGGTCGATCAGCACAATGCCATCGTCCTCGCGCTTGTAGATCGAGCCACTCGGGCAACTCGCCACGCACGCCGGGTTCAGGCAGTGCTCGCACAGGCGCGGCAAATACATCATGAAGGTGTTTTCAAACTGGCCGACCATGTCCTTTTGCACCTGATCGAAGTTCGCCAGGTTGGCGTCCTTGCTGCGCTTGCTGAATTCACCGCCCAGGATTTCTTCCCAGTTGGGGCCCCAGACAATCTTCTCCATGCGCTTGCCCGTAATCAGGCTGCGTGGACGCGCCGTTGGTGCGTGCTTGACCTCGGGTGCCGACTGCAGGTGGTCGTAGTCGAAAGTGAAGGGTTCGTAGTAGTCGTCAATCTGCGGCATGTTGGGGTTGGAGAAGATGCGCATCAGCAACTTCCACTTGCCGCCCTGCTTGGGCTCAATGGAGCCGTCGGCTTTGCGGACCCAGCCACCGTTCCACTTGTCCTGGTTTTCCCACTCCTTGGGGTAGCCGATGCCGGGCTTGGTCTCGACGTTGTTGAACCAGGCGTATTCCATGCCGGGGCGTGAAGTCCAGACGTTCTTGCAGGTGACCGAACAGGTGTGGCAACCAATGCACTTGTCCAGGTTCAGCACCATGGCGATTTGGGCGCGTATTTTCATGATGTTTTCCTTTAAGCCTGAATCGTTGGGGCCGCTTCGCCATCCAGCCAGTCGACCTTGCGCATCTTGCGCACCACCACAAACTCATCGCGGTTGGTGCCAATGGTTCCGTAGTAGTTGAAGCCGTAGCTGAACTGGGCGTAGCCGCCGATCATGTGTGT
>CAIQEX010000170.1 GCA_903870955.1 uncultured beta proteobacterium | reverse complement strand
GGTGCCAGTGGGGCCACGGTGGGCCACACGGTGTCCGGTGCGGAGGCGACGGGAACTGGCTCTGCGCCTTGAATAGCCATGGGCGGCACCGGCGTGCGTGCAGAAACTTCGGCCGTAAGATTAGGCGCGGCAGCAGGCACGGCAACAGGTACGGTGGTGCGCTGGCGACCCATCAGAGGTTTAAATTCACCCGCGTCTTCGTCATAGACAAACAGCTTCTTGGCCATGGCACGCTGGTAGCTCAGCATGTCAATCAGCAGGCCCAATGCGCCCAGGCTATTGCCCAACTTTTCAAAAATGCCGGTACGGGCGGCTTCGATGTCTACTTCATCAACCAAAAAGCGGTCCACGCTGGCACGCATACGCAAAGTGGCCAGCGAGGGTTGGTCGAGCCCCAGAACCGAGAACACGCCGCGCATTTGTGCCAGTCGGCTGGGGACGTCACGCAAAACGGATTTATCCGTCGGATCGCGGAAAAATTGGTCCAGTGCGTTTTCCACTTCGCCCAGGCTGGATCGCAACTCATCCACCACGCTGCCCATGGTCTGGCGGTCGCTGACGCGCCGGTAGAGTTCTTCCATCCAGCCTTCGAGCGGCGCGGGCTCGGCACCGGCACGAACCGTCTCCAGACGTTGCGCCAGATGCGTGCAACGCGCGACCATCTGGTCGTCGGTGGGGTCGAGGTCGTCGTAGGCGGCCTCAAGGTAGAGGATGGAGGTGGCCACTTCCATGGCCACAGCCGGTGTCGGCGCGGCACCGGAACGCACACTGGCATCCACCACACTGGTCAAAGCCTGCGACAAAGCGCTGCTTTGGGGATGCAACTTGAGTATCGATTCGGCAACGGCAGCAAACTGCTCACCAGCCAATTTGAGTCGATTGATATCGCCACCCGCCAACGCCGACCAGGTTTCAGCAGCCGACGCAATGCGCTTGCGCGCCAGCACCAATTGGGCCGGATCAAAGCGCCCGAATTGTTCTGCTTCGTAGTCCACAGCCGCGGTGTCCGACAAACCATAGGCAGCGCGCACTGCCGCCAGCGCGGGAGCGGTCATTTCGGGTGCCGCTTGCGCTTGAGAGCAGAAGAAAACCAGGTCCTGGGCCAGGCGTTCGCTGGGGCCGGAGGCGCCCTTGCTCATGGCAGCATATTGCCGAAGAATGCGCGAAGCCGTACGTTTGGTGTAGATGTCCGCGGTCAGCAGGGACAAGGCCACAGCCTCAAAATAGCCTGCCGCAATGGCCCAAAAACTGCGTGACTCCAGGTCACTTTGCGCCGCTGCAAGTCCGGTGCATACCAGCGACAGTTTGGCCGACGCCCTGGCATCGGCTGACTTCACTATTTTGAGAACCGTATGGTCCAGCAGTGCCCGCACCCGGGGAACATAGGGCAATGCCGGAATGTCGTCGGCTAAAACGACAGGCAGCCAGCGCCATTCCAACTGCCAGAGGTCGGCCGGGTGGATGCGATCAGCCGATACCAATTCCATCACCGCGCGGTACTGCGGAAATAGCGCCACGCTGGAGGCGTTCTTGCCCTTGAGTACGCCTTCCAGGTATTCAGCCAACGCAAAACTGGCGCGTTCGATGCGCGTGGCGGCGTCGTCGCTGCAGAGCTCAGGCCGCTGCAAAAACTTCTCTACGGCCGATTCCATGGCATGCAGTAATTTGGCGGGTGCCGGCATGCCGACCATTTCCAGGGCACCTACGGCCTGGTGCAATTGCTGACGGGCCACGCGCAGATGGCTGGTATCGAGTTCGCTAAGTTCGGAGCCGCGCGCCATTTCTGCATCGCGAACAAAGCGGTGCATGGCCTTGGTGGCGCCATCGAGCGACTTGCGCAGTTCGTCCAAGACCCAGGCCAATGGCCCCAAGTCATTTAGACCCGGTTCGTTTTCAGCCCCAGCGGAAAGTGTCGATGACATGGTTTGCACCTGGTTGTGTTGCCTGCATCAAACAATCTTGAATCGCGACACCGACTGCCGAAG
>CAIQEX010000169.1 GCA_903870955.1 uncultured beta proteobacterium | reverse complement strand
GTTTTGTGAATGTGGTTAGCGTGCCGGTTCGGTTGCAACGACGCTTGCTAGGCGAGATCGATCTGTTCTTTCGCACGGACGTGCAACTCAGCCCGGAGGAGACGGATCTGCTGGACGCATTGGCCAGCCACCTGGCCAATGGTTTGGAGAGTTTGAGGGCGGCGGCACTGGAGCGCGAAGCGGCCGTCGGTGAAGAGCGTGCGTTGCTGGCGCGTGAGTTGCACGACTCGATTGCCCAGTCCCTGTCATTCCTCAAAATCCAGGTCCAGCTTCTGCGCAATGCTTCACGCAATGCGCAGCCCGAAAATGTGCAAAACGCGCTGGATGAACTGGACGCCGGACTACGGGAAAGCATCAACGACGTGCGTGAACTGTTGGTGCACTTTCGCACCCGTACCAACACCGATGACGTCGAAGCCGCGCTGCAGGAAACGCTGCAGAAGTTCAAGCACCAGACCGGTTTGACTACGCATTTCCAGGTCAGTGGTGCCGGTATTCCGTTGCCCGCAGATGTCCAGGTGCAGGTGCTGCATGTGATCCAGGAAGCTTTGTCCAATGTGCGCAAGCACTCGCAGGCCAAGCAGGTTTATCTCGAAGTCTTCAAAGGCGAAGAATGGCGTTTTGTGGTGCGCGACGATGGTCGTGGGTTCGACCCCGAGGTCAGTGGCCGACAGAACGTGCACGTGGGTTTGAAGATCATGCAGGAGCGCGCCATGCGTATCGGGGCTGCCGTGCAGGTGCAATCGGAACTGGGCCGGGGCACCACCGTGCAACTAAGTTTGCCCGCGCATCCCGTATCCGGTTCGAACACCGGTGGTCTGGCGCTCGGCGCCGAAGAACTGGCCGCCCTGCAGGTATTGCCTGAATGATGCGTCTGCCAAAACGTCGATCCAAAAAGAAAGAAGACCCACAATGGTCACAAAAGCAAAAAAACGTTTCCCCACGCATCCTGCCAATCCGGAAAAGTTGTGCTGGGGCTGTGACCGTTACTGCGCAGCGGGCGACATGCTGTGTGGCAACGGGTCTGACCGTACGCAGCACCCGGTCGAGCTATTCGGCGCGGACTGGCGTGATTGGGGCAGCGACTATCAAGACCCCGAGCCGGAAGCCGGCGCGTCAAACATCACCGATGCTCCCAAGCCAGTGTGATTCATTCAGGCAGTCCCGCGCCTTACAACGACAATACCGGTCATGGATTCCATCAAACTGCTGGTCATTGATGACCACACCCTCTTTCGTCGCGGATTGATAGCGCTGCTGTCACAAGATGGGCGGTTTCGGCTGGCCGGTCAGGCCGGTGACATGGGCGAGGCGCTTCGCTGCTGTGTCGACAAACCCGATGTCATCTTGCTGGATAACCACTTGCCGGGCGTTCGCGGCATTGACGGCATACCGGCGCTGAAGGATGCCTATGCGGGCGCGCGCATCCTCATGTTGACCGTTAGCGAGAACGAGCAGGACCTGGCTGCGGCCATGCTGGCTGGCGCCGACGGCTATCTGCTGAAGACGGTGGAGACCGAGCAACTCTGTGATTCCATTGAAAAGGTACTCATGGGCGAATGCGTCATCAGCCCGGACATGATGACCAAGTTTGTCACCGCTTTTCGGTCCAAGGCCCCGGCACCCAAACTGTCAGATGAGTCCCTGGCACCGGTCGACCCGACCGAGGAATTGGCTGTCGATTCAGCGATGGATTCGCTCTCGGTGCGCGAGCGCGAGATACTGGTTCTGATTGCGCGCGGCGACAGCAACAAGCTCATCGCACGGGAACTGGACATTGCCGAAACCACGGTCAAGGTGCACGTCCAGCACATCTTCCGCAAGCTCAATCTGAACTCGCGTGTGCAGGTGGCGGTATACGCAGCGGCGCGGGGCCTGGGTTGATGCAGATCAGACTTTAGTGCTTCATTGCACGCACTACTACTTCATGACTAGGGCACCACAGGTGCCCTAGTTCTTTTGAGCGCACGCACCCGTTCCTTGGGAGGATATTCAGCCGGCGCCTAAAGGCCGAAAGTCACGCCTATCTCAATAGGAGTGCGCATGTCTACGGAAATCAAGGATTCAAAAAGAGCCTGGTCGGTGCTGATTGTCAGCACCCTGGCCTTTACAGTGTGTTTCATGGTCTGGATGATGTTTGGCGTGATCGGCATCCCGATCAAGAAGATGCTGAACCTCAACTCCACCCAGTTCGGCCTGCTGACTGCCATGCCGGTGCTGACCGGTTCGCTGATTCGCGTGCCGCTGGGCCTCTGGACCGATCGTTTTGGCGGACGCATCGTTATGGCGTGTTTGATGGCCATCACCGTGCCAGCCATCTGGATGATGGGCTATGCCACCGAGTACTGGCATTTTCTGACCATCGGCTTGTTTGTCGGTCTGGCCGGTGGTTCGTTCTCGGTCGGAACGCCCTATGTCGCACGCTGGTTCCCGCGCAATCGCCAGGGCACGGCCATGGGCATATACGGTGCCGGTAATTCGGGCTCGGCGGTCAACAAGTTTCTGGCCCCGGTGCTGCTGGTGGCCTTTGGCTGGACCATGGTGCCCCACGTGTATGCGGCGATCATGCTGGGCACGCTGGTGCTGTTCTGGACCTTCAGCTACAGCGACCCGGCGCATCTGGTGCCGCACACCCTGACCTTCACTGACCAGCTCAAGGCGTTGAAAGACCCCAAGGTGGTCAAGTACTGCCAGTACTACAGCATTGTGTTTGGCGGCTATGTGGCCCTGGCGCTGTGGATGGTGCAGTACTACGTGGGAGAGTTCGGTCTGGACATTCGGGTGGCCGCTTTGTTGGCCGCCTGTTTCTCGCTACCCGGTGGCGTGCTGCGCGCCTTTGGCGGCATTCTGTCGGACAAATACGGCGCGCACAGCGTGACCTGGTGGGTGCTGTGGGTGAGTTGGATCTGCCTGTTTCTGCTGTCCTATCCGCAGACGGATTTCACCATCATGACCGTCACCGGTGCGACCACCTTTCACATCGGACTGAACGTCTATTTGTTCACCGCCCTGATGTTCATCCTGGGCATTGCCTTTGCCTTTGGCAAGGCCAGCGTCTTCAAGTACATCAGCGATGACTACAGCCAAAACATCGGCACCATCAGCGGCATTGTCGGCCTGGCGGGTGGGCTGGGCGGCTTTGTACTGCCCATCATGTTCGGTGCCCTGATGGACCTCACCGGCATCCGCTCCAGCGCCTTCATGCTGATGTATGGCGTGGTCTGGGTCTCGCTGATCTGGATGTATTGGACCGAGGTGCGCAGTCGCCACGTCATGGGCAAATACGACGGATCGGTCCCCGCTCCAATCCAGTCCCCCGTCTGAATCAACTTTTCATCGAAAGAAGCAAATGAACACCAAAAACCAAAGTGGAGCAGACGTTGCCGACTGGCGTCCCGAAGATGAGACGTTCTGGGAAAGCACCGGCAAAAAAATAGCCTACCGCAACCTGTGGATCTCGGTGCCGGCCCTGCTGTGCGGCTTCGCCATCTGGGGCATGTGGGGCATCATCACCGTGCAAATGCTGAACCTGGGTTTTCCGTTCAGCCAGGCTGAGTTGTTCTCGCTCACGGCGATTGCCGGTCTGGCCGGAGCCACCATGCGCATTCCGGCCTCCTTCCTGATTCGTGTGGCCGGTGGACGCAACACCATCTTCCTGACCACGGCCATGCTGTTGGCCCCGGCCTTGGGCACCGGCATGGTCTTGCAGCACAAGGAATGGCCGCTGTGGGCCTTTCAATTGATGGCACTGTGGTCGGGCGTGGGTGGCGGCAATTTCGCCAGTTCGATGTCGAACATCAGCACCTTTTTTCCCAAGCGATTGCAGGGCACGGCCCTGGGTCTGAATGCGGGCCTGGGCAACTTCGGTGTCACCACCATGCAGATCGTGATTCCGCTGGTCATGACCATGAGCATCTTTGGTGGCCTGGGGGGCGACTCCATGGTGCTGGTCAAGGACAGCGGCTGGATTCTGGGCAAGATTCTGGCGGGCACTCCGACCTGGATTCAGAACGCTGGCTTTGCCTGGTTGCTGTCGCTTGTTCCCTTGTCGGTGTTGGCCTATTTCGGCATGAACAACCTGAACACCGTAACGCCGGACAGTGGCGGCACGATCTCGGCCTTCATCAAGATCATCTGGCTCTACACGTTGTCCTTTGTGCCCGCCGGTTTGGGTTTGTACCTGTACCTGCCCGCACCCACCGGTTTGGGGCTGCTGAACATGTGGATTGCCATGCCGCTGATCGTGTTCAGCACGCTGATGGTGATGCGCCTGGCTGCCTTTGGTGCCATGAAGGAAAACATCGCCAAGCAGTTCGCCATCTTCAAAAACAAGCACACCTGGTCGCTGACGCTGCTCTACATCGTCACCTTCGGTTCCTTCATCGGTTTCTCGATGGCGTTGCCACTCTCCATCACCGTGATTTTTGGTATCAGCCATGTGCCCGATGCCGCCGGTGTGATGCAGCACACGCTGAAAAATCCGCATGCACCGTCGGCTTTGACGTATGCCTGGATCGGCCCTTTTGTGGGCGCCCTGGTACGGCCTATCGGCGGCTGGGTGTCTGACAAGATCGGTGGCTCCATCGTCACGCAAGCCATCTCGGCCGTGATGGTGCTGGCCTCTGTTGCCGTGGGCTACGTGATGTTGCTGGCCTATGGTTCGGCCACACCCGAGCAGTACTTCATGCCCTTCATGGCGCTGTTCATTCTGCTGTTCACCGCCAGCGGTATCGGCAATGGCTCCACCTTCCGCACCATCGGTGTCATTTTTGATCGCACGCAGGCTGGTCCGGTGTTGGGTTGGACCTCGGCCATCGCGGCCTACGGTGCCTTCATCGCCCCGGTGGTGATCGGTGCGCAGATAAAGGCCGGTACGCCGCAGATTGCGATGTATGGCTTTGCCATCTTTTACGCACTCTGCCTGGTGCTGAACTGGTGGTTTTACCTGCGCCCGACTTCCGAATTCAAGAACCCTTGATCACGATTCCATCAGTTCACACAACTATTCATTAACGGAGAACTCCATGAGCCATTTTCTGGACCGCCTGAGCCATTTCTCGGCACCTACAGAAAGTTTTTCTGAAGGGCACGGCGTCACCACCGGTGAAGACCGCACCTGGGAAGACGCCTACCGCGACCGCTGGGCGCACGACAAAATTGTGCGCAGCACCCATGGCGTGAACTGCACCGGTTCCTGCTCGTGGAAGATCTACGTCAAGGGCGGCATCGTTACCTGGGAAACCCAGCAGACCGACTACCCGCGTACCCGTGCCGACCTGCCCAACCACGAGCCCCGGGGTTGCGCGCGTGGCGCCTCCTACTCCTGGTATCTGTACAGCGCCAACCGCGTCAAATACCCGATGATTCGCGCCCGCCTGCTGACGCAGTGGCGTGCTGCGCTGGCCGTGTCCAAGGACCCGGTGAATGCCTGGGCCTTGATTGTGGAAAACAACGATGCCCGCAGCCAATGGGTCCGGCAACGCGGCCTGGGCGGCTTTGTGCGCAGCACCTGGGACGAGGTGAACCAACTGATCGCCAGTGCCAATGTCTACACCGCCAAGAAGTGGGGCCCGGACCGGGTCATCGGCTTCTCGCCCATCCCCGCCATGAGCATGGTCAGCTACGCCGCCGGCAGTCGCTACCTGTCCTTGATCGGTGGCGTGTGCATGAGTTTTTACGACTGGTATTGCGATCTGCCTCCCGCAAGTCCGCAGGTCTGGGGCGAGCAGACCGATGTGCCGGAGTCGGCCGACTGGTACAACTCCACCTTCATCATTGCCTGGGGCTCGAATGTGCCGCAGACGCGTACGCCCGATGCCCACTTCTTCACCGAGGTGCGCTACAAGGGCGCCAAGACCGTGGCCATCACACCCGACTACGCCGAGATCAGCAAGCTCGCCGATCTGTGGATGCACCCCAAGCAGGGCACGGATGCCGCAGTCGCCATGTCCATGGGCCACGTCATCCTCAAAGAGTTTTACTTTGATAAACGCAGTGCATATTTCGATGACTACGTGCGCCGCTTTACCGACATGCCGAACCTCGTGCAGCTCGAAGAGCGCAAGCTGCCCGATGGCCGCACGGTGCTGGTGCCCGGCGCCTATCTGCGTGCCAGCGACTTCAATGGCAAGCTCGGTCAGGCCAACAACCCCGAGTGGAAAACGCTGGCGATTGACGAGACCGACAAGATCGTGGTGCCGAATGGCTCCATCGGTTTCCGTTGGGGCGCAGAAGGCCGCAAAGATGTGGGCAAGTGGAACCTGGAAGACAAGGAAGCCCGCAACGATGGCGACGTCAAGCTCAAACTGAGTTTGATGGAAGCCTCGACCGGTGGTGTGGCCGCCGACTATGAAATCGGCGAAGTCGGTTTCCCCTATTTCGGCGGCATCGACACGCCCAACTTCAGCGCCAACAAACAGGGTGCGGCCATCGACGACATTCTGGTGCGCAAGGTGCCGGTGCGGCGTATCAAGTTGGGCAAGGCCGGTGAGGAGCGTTTCGCGCTGATCGCCACCGTGTTCGATTTGACGGTGGCGAACTACGGCGTGGCCCGTGGCATTGAAGGCGAAAACGCCGCCACCAGTTACGACGACGACACACCCTACACCCCCGCCTGGCAGGAAAAGATTACGGGCGTCAAGCGCGACCAGATCATTGCCGTGGCACGCCAGTTTGCCGACAACGCCGACAAGACCAAAGGCAAGTCCATGGTCATCATCGGCGCGGCCATGAACCACTGGTACCACAGCGACATGAACTACCGCGGCATCATCAACATGCTGATGATGTGCGGCTGTATCGGCAAGAGCGGTGGCGGTTGGGCTCACTATGTGGGTCAAGAAAAACTCCGCCCACAAACCGGTTGGACGGCGCTGGCCTTCGCACTCGACTGGGTGCGCCCGCCCCGGCAGATGAACAGCACCAGCTTCTTCTATGCGCACACCGACCAGTGGCGCTATGAGAAGCTGGGCGTGGAAGAAATCCTCTCGCCCCTGGCCGACAAGAGCAAATACGGCGGCAGCCTGATCGACTACAACGTGCGCGCCGAGCGCATGGGC
>CAIQEX010000168.1 GCA_903870955.1 uncultured beta proteobacterium | reverse complement strand
GCGCCAGCAGGCCTGAGGCTGCCATCAGGAATAGGCTGACCGCATTCAGCACCGGCGTGGCACCTTCGCGCATGCGTCCGTACATCATCACCGTGAGGGGCGAATCCGAACCGACCAGCATCAGCGTGGTGTTGAAGTTCTCGAAGGACATCAAGAACGAAATGGCTGCCGCACCAATCAGCGAAGGCTTTAAATACGGCAGCGTAATGGTGCGCAACACGGCGGCACGGCTGGCCCCCAGGTTGTAGGCCGCCTCTTCCAGCGTGATGTCAAAGCGTTTCAAGCGGGCGCTGATGGTGAGTGTCGCCACCGACACGATGAAGGAAAGTTGACCCATCACCACCAGCGGCAAGCCGGGACGCAAAAATTCCAACTCAAGACCCCACAAGTCATCCGCCAGATTGGCAATACGGCTGGCAAAGGCCAAGATGGAAATACCCAGGATCACGCCCGGGATCACCAGCGGCGCCAGCATCAGCAACGAGAAAAACGACTTGCCACGAAACTGCGTGCGCTCGATCAAAAATGCATTGCTGGTGCCCAACACCACGGCAATCAGTGTGACCCAACTGGCGACCAAGGCGCTGGTGGCGATACTCTTGAGCAGCGGTTTGTCACCAAACAGACCGTTGCGCGCCAGCTCCAGATTGCCGACAAACCAGTCCAGCGTGAAACCCTTCCAGGGCGGGGCCGGATAGGAAGCGTTGTTGAAGGCAAACGTGGCCACAACGACCAGGGGCAGGAACAGAAAGGCAAAGAACAGCAGGCCGTAGCCCACGGTGCCCGCGCGCAACCACAAGGGACGGGGTAAGGAGGGAATCATGATCTTTGCATCACTTCACCAAACTTTTGGCCAGACAGCTTCAGGCCCAGCCAGACAATCAAGGTACTCAAGCCCAACAGCAAGAAGCCAAAGGCCGCACCCTGCTCCCAGTTGAAACGGGTGATGAACTGGGTGTAGATCTGCTCGGTAAACCATTGAGAGCTTTTACCACCCAAGAGCGTGGGCGTGAGGTAGTTGCCCAGCGTTAGCATGAAGACCACGATGCAGCCGGAGACGATGCCCGGTGCGGCATGGGGAATGATGATTTGGCGCAGGATGGACCAACCATTGCCACCCAGGTCGTAGGCTGCCTCGATCAGCGAATCGTCCAGACTTTCCAGCGCACCAATCAGCGGCACCACCATGAACAGCATCGAGGTGTAGACGAGGCCGACCAGAATCGTGGCGTCGTGGTACAGCATTTCCACGGGGGCAGCGGTAAAGCCCAGGGACATCAAAATGCCGGGCAACACGCCGGACTCGCGCAGCAAAATCATCCAGCCCAGCGCGCGCACCGTTTCGCTGACCCAGAACGGAATCAGGCACAGCACAAACATGCTTGACTTGATACGACCACGCGCGATCTTGGCAATCGTCCAGGCAATCGGAAAGGCCACCAGCAGCGTGAGTGCGGTGGACAGGATCGACATGGTGGCCGTGCGCACAAAGGTGTGCCAGTACAGCGGTTCTTCAAAAAAGGTGGCGAACTGAGCCAGGCTGGGCTCATAGACGCGCGGCGCCACGCGCACGCGCAGCGACAGAATGCCGAGTTCCAGATGCGGCAACACCAGCAGCAACAAGAGCCATATGGCCGCAGGCGCCAGCAGCAGCGCCAGCATCAACCGCGCCTGCGTGCGTGCGCCGCTGTGCGCTTCAGACTGCATGGCCTGCCGCCGTCGACGCAAAGCACACGGCACGTTGCGGATCAAAGCCAAAAACTACGGACTCGCCCACGCGCAGGTCCGAAAACTGGCCGGTCTGCGGCAGCGCAATGCGGAACTCAAAGTTGCTGGCCTGCTCGCGCAGCAACACGGCGGAGTTGGCACCGTCAAACAGAATACTGTCCACCCGGCCCTGGTAGTGCGGCAGCCCCTGGGATGTAAAGCTTGCCGCGTCACGCGACAAGCTGGCTACCTCTGGCCGCACGAAGCCCTGCACCGCATCGCCCACTTGGACGCGGCCACTGGCCAATGCGCGCAGCGTCAAGCCGTCGCTTCCCGTCAGCGTGACTACCCCCTGATCCACGGCAGTTGCAACGCCTTGCACGCGGTTGTTGGCACCGACAAAGCCGGCTACAAAGGGTGTCTGCGGTTGGTAATAAAGTTCCTGCGGCGTGCCCACTTGTTCAAAGCGGCCCTGGTTCATGACCGCAACATGGTCAGACATCACCAGAGCCTCGGACTGGTCGTGGGTGATGTAGACAAAGGTGGTGCCAAAGGCGGCCTGCAGTTGCTTGAGTTCCACCTTCATGTGCTCGCGCAACTTCAAATCCAGTGCGCCCAATGGCTCATCCAGCAACAGCAGTGTGGGCTCCAGCACCAGGCTACGGGCAATCGCCACACGCTGTTTCTGGCCACCCGAGAGTTGGTCTATGCGCTTGTCCTGCGCGCCATTCAGACTGACGCGTTCCAGCATCTCGCCGACTCGGCGTTTGATCTCGCTGGCCGATACACCGCGCCGCTCCAGGCCATAACCGACGTTATCTCCCACCGACATCATGGGGAACAAGGCCAGGTGCTGGAACACCATATTGACCGGGCGTTTGTTGGGCAGCACGCCCTGCATGGACTTTCCGCCAATCACGATGTCGCCGCTGTCCGGGCTTTGAAAACCCGCAATCATGCGCAACAGCGTGGTCTTGCCACAGCCGGAGGGGCCCAGGATGGAGAAGAAGCTGCCGTGCCCCACGCTGAAGGACAAATCCGCCACCGCAGTAAAAGTACCAAAGCGTTTGGTGACTGCGCTGGCCTGCAGGTCCGAACTGGACGCGGAGGGAGCAGCCGAGGCGGCAGTCGAAGATGCCGCCGATGTAGAAGTAGAGACCTGGTTCATTTAGTGAAGCCTGACACCTTGTTTTTCGAGTTCAGCCTGAACATCGGCAATATTAACTTCGGCCGTAGTCACGCCCTTTTGAATGGACACCGCGGCAGCGACACCGGCGCCCTGCCCGGTGACGGTGCAAGCCATCATATTGCGCATGGCTGCGTGCGACACCATGTCGCCGGCAACACAACGCCCTGCGACCAGCAGGTTGTCCACTTCCATTGGCACCGTGCAGCCATAGGGCACCTCAAAGTAACGCCCCGTGCTGGGCAATATCAGCACGTTGTAACCGTCAATGAACTCGGGGAAGATGCCAATCGAGTCCGGGAACTTGGCCTGGTTGCGCACGTCTTCACTCGTCAAGTTGGTGCGCCCAATGATCTTGCGCGAATCGCGTACGCCAATCGTCATGCCAAAGTTGCGCAGCTTGGCATTCTCAAATCCTGGCACCACTTTCTTCAGGGCAGTCAGCGCGTACAAAGCCTCTTGTCTACCTTGCATTTCGGCGGCGGTGAGGTCCATGACATCGGTGGAGTCGTAGCCCTGCAAATGCGCCAGGTTCAGGTTGGTGGCTTCTCCGGCCTCGGTCAACGCTGACCACGAGCCACCCAGATTGGTGGTGTGGGCCGGGATCACACCCAACTCGCGCGCCTGCTCGAATTCCTTGTCCAGGTAGGGGCTGCGCAACACATCTTCCTTGCCGGTGGTTTCCTGGTCCCAGGTGCGACTCCAGTCCGCATAGGTCGCGGGTTGCTCTTCGGTGTATTGCAGAAAGCGCGCCTTGTCCACACCCGAGGCGTTGAACACGGCCGTCATGCCCAGCATCTTGTCCTTGGGCGTCTTGCGGTAGCTGGCACCGGCCAGGTGCGCAATATCGGCGTCGCCCGTGCAGTCGATGATGCGCTTGGCCAGCACCACCTGGCGACCCGACTTGCTTTCGGTCACGATGCCCTTGAGGCGTTGACTGCCCTCTTCAAAGATGACATCCACGGCATAGCAATGCAGGATCGGGCGAATGCCGGATTCGCGCACCAAGTGGTCAGCCACGACCTTGAAAAAATCGGCGTCCAGGCATTCGCTGTCGTTGTAGGGCCACTTGATGGCACCGCCCATGGCGGCGGCCCGGCGCTCCATTTCCACGCCTATACCTTCGGATTCAATCGTACCTTCGTAGCGATACCAAGCCAGAGTTTCCATGCCCACGGTGGTGATCACACCACCAAAGCAGCCAAAACGTTCCAGCAAAATCACATCAGCACCGGCGCGTCGCGCGGCCAGTGCGGCAGACAATCCCGCCGGACCAGCACCCACCACCAATACCTCGCACTCGGCCAATATCGGCAACGCTTTGGGCGGCTCGATGTAAACGCCCTGCTCGGCATCCATCTCTCCCGGCGCCGGCGGCGTGTGTTGCAGGATTTGGCCCTCATCCGTGCTCCTGCGGCTAAAGGTCAGTCGCTTGCCAGCCCAGCGCTGAATCATGCGCGCCACGCGGCCGGTGTATTTGTCGTCGGGCTTGTCTTCGTCTTGCATTCGGTGCTCCACAAACTAAAAAACCTCTACGGCCCTTACGGGCGCATAGAGGTCCCAAGGCAACTGAAATCTAATCAGTTCGCGGCTTTGACGCGGTCCAGAATGCGACCTTCAATTTCTTCCAGACCGGCCGGCACAGCGGGGTACCACTTGATGTTCTTGATGGCGGATTCAGGGAAGCTTGCCTTGAACTGCTCTTTGAGCTTGCCCGTGGTCAGATCATCCGCGCCCTTGGAACCGGTGAAGTTGCCAGCCGAAGCTGCCACCTTGGCGGCAATTTCGGGACGCATGTTGAAGTTGATCCAGGCGTAGGCAGCGGCATCGTTCTTGCCCTTGGCCGGCAGCGCAAAGGTGTCGATCCAGCCGGTTGCACCGGACTTGGGGGCGATGTACTGGATGTCAGCGATTTCGCTGTTCAGCTTCCAGCCACCGGTGTCCCACATCTGAGCCGCCACGATTTCGTTGGTGCGCATGCCGTTGAGCAACTGGTCTTTGTTATCCCAGTAGAACTTGACGTTGGCTTTGCAGGCGATGAGTTCCTTGCCCACTTCTTCCATCAAAGCGGTGTAGGCCTTGGGGTCGTTGTACAGGGCGAATGGGTCCTTGCCCATGGCAAAGGCGAACGAGATCAGCGTCGGGCGCTTCAGACGCATCGAGACCTTGCCCTTGACGTCAGCGCGGCACAGGTCAGGGTAGTCATTCATTTTGGTCAGCTTGGTATTCACCACCAGGCCTTCGGTACCCCAGATGTGCGGCAGACCGTACACCTTGCCGTCCTGCATGGTGTTTTTCTTGGTGGCTTCCAACATGGAGGGAATGAATTGCTCAGTCTTGACTTTGCTCAAATCAAAGGCCTTGTAAATGCCGAATTCCTTTTGCGGGCCGGTAATACGGTCTTGCGAAGGCTGGGCCAAGTCAAAACCTGCGCCGCCGGTGGCGCGCAGTTTGGAGATCATCTCTTCGTTGTTGGACAAGGTGACTTCCACCTTGTAGCCGGATTCTTTTTCAAACTGCTCCACCACCGCTGCGGGGGCATAGTCAGCCCAAGTCAGCAGCTTGAAGGTTTTTTCCTGGGCAGATGCAGTCATGCAGATCGTGACAGCAGCAGCCGCGATGAGCGCGCGTTTGAATTTCATGGTTTTCTTCCTGTTGAATAGAGGCGATAGGACCTGATCGGTCGAACGAACGGTAATCCGTTCGCATGACATTTTTATGTCAATCATGCTATTCAGGCTGCTGGTACTTTCCCTAAATGGCATCACGCCGCAGCGCGTAGCGGCGCTCCGGCCAACTCCGGCTGGAGCAGCAGTCGGTCCATGCCACTGAAACAGACAAAGCGTTTGTTGGTGGCGCGGCCAATCGCGCACAGACCCAGTTTCTGAGCGACGGCATGGCCCATCTGCGTCATGCCGCTGCGGGATACCGCCACCGCGATCCCCATTTGCGCAGACTTAACCACCATCTCGCTGGTTAATCGTCCGGTGGTGTACAGCACCTTGCCCGCACTGTCCTGGCCATTCAGCGCCATCCAGCCAGCGATGGTGTCGATGGCGTTGTGGCGACCGACATCCTCGACAAACAGCAGCAATTCTTCACCCGCAAACAGCGCGCAGCCGTGCACCGAACCCGCCGTTTTGTAGACGCTTTGCTGCAGCCGGATGGCATTGACCACGGCATACAACTCAGCCTGGGTGATGCGCGTATCGGGCAGCGTGAGTTGGTCCACCCCGTCCATCATGTCGCCAAACACACTGCCCTGACCGCAGCCGGTAGTCACTACACGGCGCGCTGTTTTTTGCGCCAGGTCGGCAACCCCACTGCGCGTCTTGACCGCGGCGGCACCAACTTCCCAATCCACCGTGATCGACTCAATATCGTTAAAGCCACTGACCAAGCGCTGGTTGAGCAAATAGCCGAGCACCAGCCACTCGGGCCTGGCACCAAGCGTCATGAGGGTGATGAGTTCGCGTTTGTCCACATAGACCGTGAGTGCGCGCTCGCAAGGAATGGCCAGTTCGTATTTCTCGCCGAACTCGTTCATCACCTCGACCGCCTGCGTGAGCGGAGCGCTGGCGTGGGTCAGAACCAGTTTAGGGAGATTCTGGGTATGGCTCACGATGGGTTCCATTGCACTATGCCGCCAACGCCGCGGTGCCATAGCCAGGCACCGTGGTGGGAGTGCCACCGCGACGAATCGCCACAGCGCAGTACTTGAACTCGGGAATCTTGCCAAACGGATCGAGCGCCGCGTTGGTCATCAGATTGGCCGCCGCCTCGTAATAGGCAAACGGGATGAACACGGCACCTCGCGGCGTGCCATCATCACGCCGCACATGGATCGCCACCTCACCCCGGCGTGATTGCACCGTCACCACGTCGCCCACTTCCAGCCCCATGGCAGCCATGTCTTCGCCACACATCGAGGCCGTGGCCATGGGCTCGATGGCGTCCAGCACGACGGCGCGGCGTGTCATGCTGCCGGTGTGCCAGTGCTCCAGTTGGCGTCCGGTAATGAGTACAAACGGATAGTCCGCATCGGGCCGCTCGTTGGCGGGGATGATGTCGGCCGGCACCAGATTGACGCGGCCATCTGCGGTTGCAAACTTGTCGATAAAGACTGTGGGCGAGCCCGGGTCTTCAGCGCTCAGGCAGGGGTAGGTAACACTGGATTCGCGTTGCAGACGCTCCCAGGTAATGCCGGAAATGGCGGTGTGCATGGCTTGGCGCATTTCTTCATACACAGCAGCCACGCCGTCAAACTCACCCTGGTAATTCCAGTTCAAACCCATGCGCTTTGCGATTTCCTGAATGATCCACAAATCCGGCTTGGCCTGACCTGGGGCATCCAGTGCCTGCTTGCCGAGTTGCACCATGCGGTCGGTGTTGCTGACGGTGCCGTTCTTCTCTGGCCATGCCGTGGCGGGCAGCACCACATCGGCCAGCCAGGCAGTTTCGGTCATGAAAATATCCTGCACCACCATGTGCTCCAGACTGGCCAAGGCGTGGCGCGCATGGTTCAAGTCGGGGTCGCTCATGGCCGGGTTCTCGCCCATGATGTACATGCCGCGCACCTTGTGCGGGTCGCTGTCATCGGCCAGCGCCTTGTGCATGATTTCCACCACGGTATAGCCGGGTTGGTCGTCGAGTTGGGTGTCCCAAAACTTCTCAAACCAGCTGTGTGCCGCCTTGTTGGTCACGCGCTGGTAGTTGGGGAACATCATCGGGATCAATCCCGCGTCGGAGGCGCCCTGCACATTGTTCTGTCCGCGCAGCGGATGCAGGCCCGAGCCGGGCTTGCCAATCTGGCCAGTGACCGTAACGAGCGCAATCAGGCAGCGCGCGTTGTCGGTGCCGTGCACGTGCTGGCTGACGCCCATGCCCCACAGAATCATGGCACTCTTGGCCTTGGCAAAGGCACGCGCTACTTCACGCAGTTGCTGCGCCGGGATGCCGCAGATGGGCTCCATCGCCTCGGGGCTGTAGCCCTTGACGTTTTCGCGCAGCGCTTCAAAGTTGTTGGCACGGTTGGCGATAAAGTCCTGGTCCGCCAGGCCCTCTTCAATCACGGTGTGGATCATGGCGTTGAGCATGGCCACATCAGTATCGGGCTTGAACTGCAGCGTGCGCCAGGCATGCTTGCCAATGTCGGTAATACGCGGGTCGGCCAGTACGATCTTGGCACCCAGTTTGGAGGCGTTCTTCATCCAGGTGGCAGCCACCGGATGGTTCGCAGTCGGGTTGGAGCCGATGACAAAAATCATCTCCGAATGCTGCACGTCGTTGACTTGGTTGCTCACCGCGCCCGAGCCCACGCCTTCGAGCAGGGCCGCCACGCTGGACGCGTGGCACAGGCGCGTGCAGTGGTCGACGTTGTTGCTGCCAAAGCCAGTGCGCACCAGTTTCTGAAACAGGTAGGCTTCTTCGTTGCTGCCCTTGGCCGAGCCAAACCCTGCAAGTGATTTCTTGCCATGCGTGTCGCGCAGGCGTTTGAGAGTGCCGGCAGAATAGTCCAGCGCCTCCTCCCAAGTGGCCTCGCGGAACACCTCGGACCAGTCGGCGCTGTCACGGTTCAGGTTCTGCAGCAGCTCCGGATCTTTTGCGACACCGGCCTTGCGAATCAGCGGCACCGTCAGGCGTTGCGGGCTGGCCGCGTAGTCAAAACCAAAACGGCCTTTGACACACAAGCGGTTGTGGTTGGCGGGGCCATCGCGGCCATCCACACTGACGATTTTGTTGTCCTTGACGTTGTAGGTCAGCAAGCAACCCACGCCACAGAATGGGCACACCGAGTCGACTTTTTTATCCACAATCTGCGAGCCAATTTGCGTCTTCGGCATGAGCGCGCCCGTCGGGCAGGCCTGCACACATTCGCCGCAAGCCACACAGGTACTGTCGCCCATCGGGTCGTTCAGATCAAACACGATTTCGCTGTGTGAGCCGCGCAGTGCATAGCCGATGACGTCGTTAACCTGTTCTTCGCGGCAGGCACGCACGCAGCGGTTGCACTGGATGCAGGCGTCGAGGTTGACGGCCATCGCGGGATGGGTAACGTCGGCTTTGGGTTGTTCGCGGCGCAGTGCCTTGAGTTCGGGACGGACCGTTACGCCCATCCGATCGGCCCAGAAGCTCAACTCGCCGTGTTGACCGGAATTTGTCTCGTCCAGTGCAGCCGCACCGTCACCCGCTGAGGCGGGGGATGCGCCGGGTGACGATTTGAGCTCGCTCCATGAGGAGCCCGGCGTATCCCCCGGCGCAGCAGCGCCAGAAGAAGCATCACTGGCAGCACCGGAAGAAACCGAAGCATCGTTCCACTTGTAGCCAGTGTCCGGCATATCCGACAGCAGCATCTCCAGAACCATCTTCTGGCTCTTCTCGACGCGTGGCGTCTTCAACAACACTTCCATGCCGGCAGTGGCATTGCGGCAGCAGCTTGGGGCTAGCGTGCGCTCACCCTTGATCTCCACCACACAGGCGCGGCAATTGCCGTCGGCGCGCAGACCGTCCTTGTAGCAAAGGTGGGGGATATCAATGCCGTGGCGCTTGGCCGCCTTGAGAATGCTCTCACCTTCAAAGGCCACCACGGTTTGCTGGTCGAGCTTGAACTCCACGGTTGCGGGAAGCACTTCATTCAATTTGGTTGGCGCGTTCATGCTGCAACTCCTGCGCCATTGACTTCATGCGCGAAATATTTCACCACGCAGCGCACCGGGTTGGGCGCTGCCTGACCCAAGCCACAAATCGAGGCGTGGTCATCACGATATTCAGGTCTTCCAGAGTTTCCAGATCCCAGACCGGTGCTTCGAGCAACTTGGCCGACTTGGCCGTGCCAACGCGACACGGCGTGCACTGACCGCAACTTTCGTGGGCAAAGAAACGCATCATGTTCAACGCGGCGTCACGGGCGCTGTCGTGCTGGCTCAGCACGATGACGGCCGCCGAGCCGATGAAGCCACCGTGCGGTTGAATGGTGTCAAAGTCGAGCGGTACATCCGCCAGACTTTCAGGGAAGATGCCACCGGATGCGCCGCCGGGCAGGTAGGCGTACAACGCGTGCCCGTCCAACATGCCGCCGCAGTATTCAGCAACCAGTTCGCGCAGCGTGATGCCCGCCGGAGCCAGCTTGACGCCGGGGTGCTTGACGCGCCCGCTCACGCTAAAGCTGCGCAGACCCTTGCGGCCATTGCGCCCGAAACTGCTAAACCAGGACGGGCCACGCTCCACGATGTCGCGCACCCAATACAGGGTCTCGAAGTTGTGCTCCAGTGTTGGCCGGCCAAACAGACCAACCTGCGCAATATAGGGCGGACGCATGCGCGGTTCACCACGTTTGCCTTCGATGCTTTCGATCATGGCCGACTCTTCGCCGCAGATATACGCACCCGCGCCGCGCCGCAGTTCGATCTGCGGCAGCGGGCATGGTGGATTGGCCTGCAGCTTGGCGAGCTCGGTTTCCAGAATCGCGCGGCATCCATGGTACTCGTCACGCAGGTAGATGTAGCACTGTGCAATGCCCACCACCTGTGCTGCAATCAAAAGGCCTTCCAGAAAACGATGCGGGTCCCGCTCCAGATAGGTCCGGTCCTTGAAAGTGCCTGGCTCGCCTTCGTCAATATTAATGGCCATCAGCTTGGGCGCGGGCTGGTCGCGCACGATGCGCCACTTGCGACCGGCGGGGAAACCTGCACCACCCAGACCCCGCAAGCCGGAATCTTCCATGGCTTTGATGACGGACTCAACCTCGTGCTCGCCATTCACCAGCGCTGCGGCCAAGCTATAACCACCCTGGGCACGATAGGCCTCGTAGCCGGTGTAGCCCGGTGCCACTTCAATGGCATGCGGCTCTGGCGAAACGCTGCGCTCGGCTTGCTCTGCAGCGGCAAAAACATGGTCTGTCGCGGCTTCCGGGTGATGACCCGCAGCCGATTTCACCCGTGCCACAACGCTCTCCACGGTGGCCCGCGGTACCGGGTTCTGGTGCACCACGGCCACGGGTGCCTGTTCGCAGCGCCCCAGACAGGGCGCTGGAATGACCCGCACATCAGTGTCACCCAGCAAGGCCGGCAAACGCTTCAATAAATCCTGCGCACCGGCCATCTCGCAACTCAAACCATCACAGACACGCACCGTCAAACCTGGCGCTGCAGCATCCCCTTTCACCACCTCGAAGTGGTGGTAGAAAGTGGCCACTTCAAACACTTCAGCCATGGGGATATTCATCTCCCGTGCCAGTGCCACCAAATGGCGGTCGTGCAGGCAGCAGTAAGCGTCGTTGAGCTTGTGCAGGTGTTCGATCAGCAGATCACGCCGGTGGGGCGCCAGCCCCACCAACGCCTGTACCTCAGCAATGGACACGTCATCCGGCTGGCGCCCCTTGAGTTTGCTCTTGCGACGAATGCGCTCGCGCAAATCGTCTACCGTGCCCAATGACACAGTTTTAACTTCGGACGCAGGGGCTACAGACGGATGCATATTCACTCACAATGACCAACGACGATGAACTTCAATCAGGCAAAAAACTTGGCAACGCTGAGCGTGGTTCGATAGACGCCCCAGGCCAAGGGCAGACCCACAGCCACCCAGGCCAGCACCACGACAAACGTAGGCACCGTGTCAGCACTACCACCCTCGGCGCGGTGCAATTCGTTGGACACGGCCTTGTCATGGGCCAGGCGTTTTTCTTCCGCCAATTCTTCCGCAGTCATAAACCATTTGTCGTCCAGGGGGCGAACCAGAAGATTGCAAATGAGACCCACCACCAGCATGCCAACCAGGATGTACATGGTCTGGTTGTAGACCTGCTCACGTGGGATGCCCAGGCCGAGTTGGTATTCGCGCATGTAGTTCACCACCACCGGGCCCAACACACCGGCTGTGGCCCACGCGGTCAGCAGTCGACCGTGAATGGCACCCACCATTTGCGTGCCGAAAATGTCGGCCAGGTAGGCCGGCACCGTGGCAAAACCGCCACCGTACATGCTCAGGATCACACAGAAGGCAGCAACAAAGAGCACCGTGCTACCCGCAGCCGCGCTGCCCGGCACACTGAAATACATGGCGCCACCCAGAACAAAAAACACCACATAGGTCAGCTTGCGACCCAGCTTGTCCGAAAGGCTGGCCCAGAAAAAGCGACCGCCAATATTGAACAGACTCAAGAGCGCGGTAAAGCCGGCTGCCACGGTGGCAATCGATGCCAGTTGTGCCTTGTCGAGCTCACCAAACTTCTTGGCCACGCCGATCAGCGAGCCGCCAAAGACTTCCTGCAACATCGGTGAGGCCATGCCAATCACGCCAATACCTGCGCTGACGTTCATGCACAGCACCATCCAGATCAGCCAGAACTGGGGAATGCCCCAGACCTTTTTCACATGCACGTGGTGCTTGGTGATCATGACGTTGGTCGCCATGCCGCTGGGAGCGACCCAACCCTTGGGCATCCAGCCGGTCTCGGGTACGCGGTAACCCAGGGCACCGGCCATCATGAAGACAAAATAGATCAGCGCCATCACCACAAAGGTTTGCATCACACCCACACTGGTCGGGGTTGCAAAGTACTTCATCAGGTCGGCAGCCAGCGGCGAGCCAATCATGGCACCGCCACCAAAACCCATGATGGCCATGCCGGTCGCCATACCGCGACGGTCAGGAAACCATTTGATCAGCGTGGACACCGGTGAGATATATCCCAGCCCCAGGCCAATGCCGCCAATCACTCCCGAGCCCAGAATCATCATCCAGAACTGGTGCATATAAACACCCAAGGCCGAGAACAACATGCCACCGCACCAGCACAACGCCGACACCACACCGGCCTTGCGCGGACCGGCCCGTTCCAACCAGCCGCCCCAAGTCGCCGCACTCGAACCCAGCAACACAAAAAACAGCGTGTACATCCAGCCCAGGGTAGAAATTTGCCAGTCGCAGGTGGTGGTAAACAATTGGCCGAAGAAGCCCACATCAGGGCCGCACTTGATGGCCTCCTTGATGCCCAGCGCCTTGCTCAAAGGCAGCCAGAAAACGGAAAAGCCATAGGCCATCCCAATACACAGGTGAATAGCCAAAGCGGCCGGGGGTACCAGCCAACGGTTAAAACCGGGGCCGGCAATGATGCGTTCCTTATCCAACCATCCAGGGGAAGCTGTAGTCATGTTGTCTCCTAACGTTTATGTTTTCTGTCACCACGCTCTCGCGGCGTTCGTGTGACGCCTGTGCGGAGTGGGGGCAGTATGCGAGCACGCTCCATATCCGTCCAATTGAATCGGGACATGGTCTGATACAAACTTTGAATGTGGCGTCGCAGCAAAAATCACAACAAATCGTTGCAGATCGGCCAACCGGAGATTGGTGAACGGGGACCTAGGCAGCGAGCCTGCGCTCCAAGGCATCCAATTCCATCGGGCGGGCAAAAAGGTAGCCTTGTATGCGCTCGCAACCCAAGTCCGTCAGACGCGCTTTTTGCTCCTCGGTTTCCACCCCTTCTGCCAGCACATCGATCTTCATGCTCAGCCCAAGGGCGACAATGGCGCGCACGATGGCCTCAGACGTGGCGTTGGTTGCCAGATCGTTGACAAAAGTTTTGTCGATCTTCAACTCGCGCAGGGGCAACCGCTGAAGATAGGATAGTGACGAGTAACCCGTGCCAAAGTCGTCCACTGAAAAACTCAGGCCCATGGAGCGCAGACGGCGCATTTTTTCGATCACCTGATCGGCGTCATGAAGCAGTATGCCTTCGGTAATTTCCAGGCACAGTCGCAGCGGATTGGCACCGGTTTCACGCAACACCTTTTCCACGCGCAAGACAAAATCGACATCGGTAAATTGGCGAGGACTGACGTTGACACTCAGCGTGAGGCCGTCCAGCCGTTCGTCCTGGCCCCAGCGTGCCAACGTCACGCAGGCCTGGCGCATCACCCACTCGCCAATGCCTATGATGGCGCCCGAATCTTCAGCCAGAGCAATGAACTCCACCGGCGACACCATTCCGCGCACGGGATGCCGCCAGCGCAACAGGCACTCGGCTCCGACCACCGTGCCGTTTGCCATGCTCTGCAGTTGGTAATGCAGAAACAGTTCTTCATTTGCCAATGCGGCATTTAATTCCGTACTCAGTGCGACCCGTTCGTTTAAGGCACTTTGCACATGCGGGTCATAGGTGCGAATGGTGTCTTTGCCTGCCTCTTTGGACTGGTACATGGCCACGTCGGCACGTTTGAGCACTTCGATCACAGGCTCATCGTTCGCGCCGAACAGTGCAACACCAATGCTGCCGCTGATGTTGTAGTGCAAGAATTGCCCGTCAGCGCGGCCTCTGGTGTGGGTGCTGAGTTCGTACGGATCCAGGATGGCCCGCCGGACTTGCCATGCAAAGGTGGTGGCTTTTTCCTGTGCTTCAGACTCCACCGCGCCCAGACCCGGCAACATCACAACAAACTCGTCGCCACCCAGACGCGCGGCCAAAGCCAGGTTGCCGGCCAACCGATGTAGTCGCTTGGCAATCAGCCGCAACAATTGGTCGCCAACGGTATGCCCGTAGGTATCGTTCAAAACCTTGAAGTCATCCAGATCGATAAACATCAAGGCGCCCAATTGCTTGTTTCGCACCGCCTGCGTAATTTCGGTCTGTAAGCGATCAATGAAAAGGCGGCGGTTGGGCAACTCGGTCAACGGGTCAAAAAAGGCCAGCTGCCGGGCCTGGTTCTCGGCATGCTTCTGAATCGAGATATCCAGAAATGAGCCGACAAATCCTGTTACCGCATTCGCGTTCTGGTGCAACGCGGTTATGGCCACCACGCAGGGCAGTACCAGGCCGTTCTGGTGACGGCAAGCCAATTCTCCCTGCCAATGCCCTTTGGACAGCAGCACCGGCCACAGTTGGCGCAAGGTACCTTCTGGAATGACACCCGAGCGCAGCATTGAGGTGCTTTTGCCTAACAGTTGCGGTTCTGTATAGCCAAACATTTTGGTGAAGGCTGCATTGGCCCGCACGATGTGTGTCATGTCGTCTGTGACCACGATTCCGACCTGGCTTTCGAACGCGGCGGCAGTCACTTTGAGCCCTGACTGCGCTTCCTGGTACAGGACGCTCAGGTTACGCAATTTCCGATTGCTGAACCACAGGTAGATCGAGGTGCCCGAGCCGACCAGAAAAAGAATGAATATGAACCATTCAATTTCTTGTGAGTAGGTAAGCCAAAGTTCCTTCCAAAGCGGCAGACTTTCCACGTTCGGATAAACCTTGAGACGACGCATCAATTCTTCCACCGGTGCGTAATTGGCGGGTGGCGAGAAGCCGTAATATTTCCCCGCGTGGGCATAAGAAGAATCGTGCTGAATATTCAGCAAGGCCATTGCAACGCCTTTGACAAGCTCTGGCGGTGTCTTGGGCATCGCTGCAACCGGCCACTCCGGATAGAGCTCGGTTGACAGCCGTTGCGCGTAAAGCGACGGCGGCTGCTCGTTCAAGACCCGCACTTTGCTGAGATCCAACTTGCCCTGTTCGGCCATTTGTTCCAGCACGCCAGTGCGCACGATCCCGACGTCGGAGCTCCCCGCCAATACCTCTTGCACCACCTTGCTATGGGGTGTGCCCGTAAACGTCAGGGAGCGCACATCGGAAGACCGCAAATCGATGCGTTGCTGCCGAAAAATGTCAGCGGCGGCTAGAAACCCACCCAACGAGTAGAGCGCGACCGCGGAAACCCGCCGACCCTTGACGTCAGCCAACCGCACAATGTCGGTGGCATCCGAGCGGGTAAAAATGACCCCGCCAAAGCTGCTGCTGGCCTTTTTGTCGACCAACGTATTCAAGGTCACCATGGGGCTGAGCCGGAATACGTTGCGCAACACCACGTAGTGCTCAGGGTTGGTCAGGACAAAGGAAACATCTCCCGATTGCACTGCCGCGTTGAGTTCGTCATAAGTGAACGGAACAAATTCAAAGCGCTGCTGCGGCAAACTGCTGCTCAGATAGTTTGCTGTGGGTTGCCATCTGGAGGCTGTATCGGGCTTGCTTTCAAAAGAAAGTACACCGATCTTTATGGTCGTGTCGGCCCAAGTTGGGCCATACGCGCATAAAAGCAGCAGCACGCTAGAAAGCAGCAGCCGTAACGCCTTGATCTGGAGTCTGCGCAACATCCCCTCCCGGAGCCAGAACTGTTACCGAGCCGACCTCCCGGTACGGCAAAGAGCCTCGAGTCTAAGGCCAGTAAATACTACAGAGAGGCAAAAATCTCCGCAGCGGCGGCGACGGTCTCTGCAATGTCTGCATCAGTGTGCGCAGCGCTCATGAACCCCGCTTCATAAAGTGCCGGTGCGATATACACGCCGCGATCCAGCAAACCATGGAACAGGGTGTTGAAGGTCTTGTTATCCGTGGTCATCACTTTGGCGTAGTTTTGCGGCAACTCCGGGAACAGGAAGAAGCCAAACATGCCACCTTCGCTATCGCCACAAAACGGAATGCCCGCTTGTGTCGCGGCAGCTGTCAAACCGCTGATCAGCGACTGCGTCTTGCGCCCCAGCTCTTCGTAGAAACCAGGCTTGCCGATCTCGGCCAAGGTAGCCAGGCCACAGGCTGTGGCCACTGGGTTGCCAGAAAGAGTACCCGCTTGGTACACCGGGCCCAAGGGCGCGAGTTGTTCCATCAGATGGCGTTTACCGCCGAAGGCCGCCAGCGGCATGCCGCCGCCAATCACCTTGCCCAGCACCGTCATGTCGGGCTCAAAGCCGGGGATTTCGCGGGCGTAGACGCTTTGGGCGCTACCCAGGGCCACGCGCATTCCGGTCATCACCTCGTCGAGCAACAACAGCGCGCCGTACTCGGTGCACAGTTCGCGGCAACGCTTCATGAAAGGTACGGAGGCGCGCACGAAATTCATATTGCCGGCAATCGGCTCAATGATGATGCAGGCCAGCTCCTTGCCATGGGTGACAAAGGCTTCTTCAAGTTGTTGCAGGTTGTTGTACTCCAGCACGATGGTGTGCTGAACCACTTCAGGCGGCACCCCGGCGCTGGTGGGATTGCCAAAAGTGGCCAGACCCGAGCCCGCCTTGACCAGCAAAGCGTCGGCATGGCCGTGGTAGCAGCCCTCGAACTTGATGAACTTGCTGCGGCCGGTGGCACCCCGCGCTACGCGAATGGCGCTCATGCCGGCTTCGGTACCCGAGCTCACCAGGCGAACCATGTCCATGCTCGGAACCCGCGCCAGAATGGCTTCGGCCAGTTCCACCTCGCGCTCGGTCGGCGCGCCAAATGAGAAGCCGTCGAGCAAGGCCTTTTGCACGGCCTCCACAACGGCCGGATGACCGTGGCCCAGGATCATCGGACCCCAGGAACCGATGTAGTCGATGTATTTTTTGTCGTTGGCATCCCAAAAGTAAGCCCCTTGGGCGCGTTGGACAAAACGCGGTGTGCCGCCCACGGCCTTGAAGGCACGCACGGGAGAGTTAACCCCCCCAGGGATTACCTGGCGGGCACGGTCAAATAGAGTTTGGTTGCGGTCAACAGTCATAGCGTTCAGGTCAATCAGTGACGGGTGTCGTTGGGGGAAATCTCAAAATTGGATTCTTTCGCTTCTTCTTCCTCGTCGTCCTCGGGCTGGGCCCAGAACAGGCGGTCAGGAATCACGTTGCCCATGCCGGGTCTGAAGCCACCATCCAGACACCGGTCCAGATAACTCAAGGCTTCAGCGACGGCTTCGGTCAATTCGGTCTCGCTGGCAATCAATGCGGTAATCGCCGCAGACAGGGTCTCGCCGGCACCGGTAAATACGGCCTCGAACCGCTCAAAACGGTGGGAGCACAGCACGGCCGTAGGCGAACACAAGGCGTTTTCAATGAACTGATCCGGCAAGGGAATGCCCGTAACCAGGGTAAAGGCGACGCCAAACTCATTGGCGGCACGGGCAATGTCACGCGCGGTGGGGCTCTTTTCCGCGCTCCAATCCGGCAAAAGCCAGCGCGAAAGGGTGCTGTGGTTTCCAACCAACACCGTGGTTTGGGGTAGCAACAGTTCGCTACAGGCGTCCTGGTACATGTCAATCTGGTCTTCACTCCACCAGGAGAGGTCGGGCATGTAGGTCAGCAGCGGCACATCGGCGTAGTCCGAAGCCAGTTCGGCAATCGCGCTCAGGTTTTCCGGACTGCCGACAAAACCGACCTTGATGGCCTGCACCGGCACGTCCTCCAGAATGGCCCGTGCCTGGTCGGTAACGGCCTCGTCGTCCATAGCGAAATGGTCAAAAACCTCGGAGGTATCGCGCACATAGGTGCCCGTCATGATCGGCAGGGCGTGGGCCCCAACCGATGCGATCGTCATGAGGTCAGCGGTCAGTCCGGCAGCACCGCTAGGGTCGTTGGCGTTGAACACCATTACACAGGCTGCGGGTCCATCATCTTGCGCACCAGCTTCGGGTTCCAGGATGGTCGTTGCGGTCATTGGGTAGCCTGTCCTTCTAGATGCCATCAGGCAAAATGACGTTGTTTCGGCAGATGCATCATTTTGATACGCCTTGCCTCTATACAATCGTTGCATTCTATTCGAAGGCCCCTTAAGCTGTGACTGATACCAAAACTTGGATGTGTCTTATTTGCGGTTGGATATATGACGAGGCACTGGGTGCCCCGGATGAAGGAATTGCTCCCGGTACGCGCTGGGCCGATGTGCCCATGAACTGGGTGTGTCCTGAATGCGCAGCGCGCAAGGAAGATTTTGAGATGGTTCAAATTTAGCGCAACCCGCTTGGCCCGGCGAAACAGCCGGCTGGCGGGAAGTGATCAGGACAGGAGAGGATCCTTGTGAGTACCCAAGATACAGCGTTAAAAGTACTGGTGGTGGACGATAGCAACACCATCCGCCGCAGTGCCGAAATTTTCCTTAAACAGGGCGGTCACGAAGTCTTGCTGGCCGAAGATGGTTTTGACGCTTTGGCCAAGGTCAACGACTACCAGCCCAACCTCATTTTTTGCGATATTTTGATGCCCCGTCTGGACGGCTACCAGACCTGCGCCATCATCAAGCGCAATGCCAAATTTGCCGGTGTGCCAGTCGTCATGCTGTCCTCCAAGGACGGCGTCTTCGACAAGGCCCGTGGCCGCATGGCCGGCGCCCAGGACTACCTGACCAAACCCTTCTCCAAAGAACAACTGCTGAACGCAGTCGTGCAATTTACAGCCGCAACGCAAGGGACTGTTTGATGACGATTCATAAAGTACTGATCGTGGATGACTCCAAGACCGAGACCTTATTTATGACCGACCTGTTGCAACGCAATGGTTATTCGGTGCGTTCGGCAGAAAACGCCACCGAAGCATTTGCCCGCTTGGCGGAAGACAAGCCGGATCTGATTCTGATGGACGTCGTGATGCCGGGCCAAAATGGTTATCAACTCACGCGCTCGATCAACCGGACGCCGGAATTTAACGGCATCCCCATCATCATGTGCACCAGCAAGAGCCTGGAAACCGACCGCGTCTGGGGCATGCGCCAGGGCGCCCGCGACTACATCACTAAACCGGTGGATTCCACCGAGTTGTTCGCAAAAATCAAGGCTTTGGGCTGACCCACCACGATGGCCAACCGCGAAGCACTTCGAGAACTTCAAGCCCGACTGGCAAAACGCTTGCAGGCGTCCCAAACCGAGGGCATGTCAGTGTCCTGGCTGGCGGTGAAAGCCGGGGGACACAACTACCTGCTGCCGCTGGGACAAAGCGGCGAGATCGTCGCCTTATCCAACTTGCAACCGGTGCCCTATTCCAAGGCCTGGTTTAAAGGCGTTATCAACATTCGGGGCGGCCTGTTTGGCGTGGTGGATCTGGCCGGGTTCATAGGTGCCCATGGGGGCGCATCACCGAGTCCGGCACCTTTGGCTGGCGAGGCCAGTGTGGTCACGCTCAACGCCCTGCTGGAAGTCAATTGCGCATTGCAGGTCGACAGTCTGGCGGGCTTGCGCGGCAGTGATGCCTTCCGCTCCACAGCCCCTGCTACACCTGACCGACCGGCTTTTTTCGGAAACTGCTTTATCGATTCCGAGGGTGTTAGCTGGCAGGAAGTCAACCTGCGTGCGCTGACCCAGTTTCCCGCGTTTTTAAGCATCGGTGCCTAGGGCCGGTATCGACACGAAGTTTCACATTGGGTGCCATCTATGTCCATCATTGACCAAATCAAAAACCTGTTTTCCAAGCAACCCAACGAGTCGGAAAAAGACGCAAGTCTGAGCTTGGGAATGCCCGGCCAGGATGCCGAATTCGAGCCTCCCGAAACGGTTTTGGTAACGCGGCGGGGCGACGCCACCCGCCCGGCGAACCTGCGGGCAGAACCCCCGTCTGGCCCGGCAAACGCAGCTTCGGCAACCGTGGTGGATAAGGATTTGATTCAATTGCCGGTGCTGGGTGCCAGGACGGCAACTGCCCACAAGCGATTGTTGGGCTTGGTGCTCGCTGCGACGCTGGTGCTGTTGGTCATAGTCACGATTTATGCACTCAGCCAGTCTGACCGGGTGGCACAGCAACTCGGTGTCACAGGCCAATCCCTGATGCAGTCGCAGCGCCTGGCCAAGTCAGCAACGCAGGCACTGGTGGGCCATGCGCCGGCCTTTGCGGACGTGCAGGAGAGTGTCAGTATCCTGACCAACACCACCCGTGGCTTGCGCGACGGCGACATTGGCGTGGGCTCTTTGCCGGATAGCTTTCAAGCCGAACTGGAACCGATCGCTCCGCTGGTAGACCGTGCCGAGAAAAATGCCAAGGTCGTGATGGGGCAGCAAAAGGTGCTTACGCAGATCGGCGACGCCCTGCACCAGATCAGCCTCCAGTCTGCCGAACTGCTGGAGACCTCGCAAAATATTTCCAACCTCAAGGTTCAGCAGGGTGCGTCCGCAGCCGAGATGTCGACCTTGGGCCAGTTGGTGATGCTGACGCAGCGCATTGGCAAATCGTCCAACGAATTTTTGACCACCGAAGGGGTCAAACCCGAGGCGGTTCAGTTGTTGGGCAAAGACCTGAATCGGTTCAAGGAAATATCCCAGGGCCTTTTGAATGGAAGTGCCGACTTGCATCTGACCCCGGCCAAGGACGGCGAAACGCGTAAACAAGCCGAATTGCTGATCAAGCAGTTTGAAGACATGCGTGCGCAGGGTGGCGCTATTCTGGGCAATCTGCAGGGTCTGGTGGCGGCGCGTGAAGCGCAGACGGCCATCGTCGCGGATAGCGAACCTTTGCGCCTTGCGCTGGATGCCTTGCAGCGCAAACTTTCCGATCAATCGGGTGTCGGCGGTGGCTCCTTGGCGTTGCTGGTTTTGGCAGCCGCACTGGCTCTGCTGTCGGCCGGTGGCCTGTCCTTCGTCCAATTGCAGGATAGTCAAAGAAGCCAGGTTGCAGCCGACGAACAGCGCGTCGAAGCCGAGCGCCAGGAGCAGGACGCCAAACGCGTCAACGACGCCAACCAGGCCGCCATTTTGCGACTCATGAACGAACTGCAGACGGTGGCCGAGGGAGACCTGACTCAGGAAGCCACGGTCACAGAAGACATTACCGGCGCCATTGCCGACTCCGTTAACTACACCGTGGAAGAGTTGCGATCCCTGGTCAGTAACGTGCAGAAGACCGCTTCCCAGGTGGCCCAGACAACCTCCGATGTGGATACGACATCGACCGAACTTCTGGCCGCGTCCAAAGAACAACTGCAGGAAATTCGCGCCACCGGCCAGGGCGTGCTGGAAATGGCCGGACGCATCAATGACGTGTCAACCCAGGCGCAGGAATCAGCCCGCGTCGCGCGCCAGTCACTGCAGGCCGCCGAATCCGGTTTGACCGCGGTGCAAAACGCCATCGGCGGTATGAACGCCATCCGGGACCAGATCCAGGAAACCTCCAAGCGCATCAAGCGTCTGGGTGAGTCCTCGCAGGAGATCGGTGAAATCACCGAACTGATTTCAGACATTACCGAGCAGACCAACGTGTTGGCTCTTAATGCCGCTATTCAGGCGGCATCGGCTGGAGATGCCGGACGCGGCTTCTCGGTTGTGGCGGAAGAAGTGCAGCGACTGGCGGAACGCTCGGCCGATGCCACGCGCCAGATTTCTGCCCTGGTGAAGGCCATTCAGACCGACACGCAAGATGCCATCGGGGCCATGGAACGCTCCACCCAGGGTGTGGTGGAGGGAGCCAAACTGTCGGACAACGCAGGTACGGCGCTGACCGAAATTGATCGGGTGTCACGCCGCGTGGCGGACCTGATCGAACAGATTTCCAACTCCGCCTCCCGCGAAGCGGGCCTGGCCAACGTCATGGCGGAAAACATCCAGCACATTTTTGCCGTGACCGAGCAAACCGGTGAGGGCACCCGGGTTACCGCCGGTCAGGTTAGAGAACTTTCGCGCATGGCCGAGGAGCTTCGGCAGTCGGTGTCGCGATTCAAGATTGTTTGATGCAGGCAACACAACCAGGTGCAAACCATGTCATCGACACTTTCCGCTGGGGCTGAAAACGATCCG
>CAIQEX010000167.1 GCA_903870955.1 uncultured beta proteobacterium | reverse complement strand
CCCCGGCTCCTCCGACCCCAGCGGCAATCAGCAGGGCGTCAGAGGCGGCGCAGAAAAGCACAATCGGCAACACATGTTCGCGGCGGATGCCACAGCGCAGCACAAACGCATTTTGCGATCCGATGGCCACGATCAGCGCCAACCCGGTGGCCATTCCGGCCCAAAATCGGCGTTCAAAGAGATGCCTTTGGATCTTGCAGGCGTGTCACCCAGTAGGCCAGTGCGTGTTGCACGGTGGCGGCCCGTATGGCGGCCCTGTCACCCGCAAAATGCTGGACTTCCGATTCGACATGGGATGCATGGGCCCAGGCAAACCACACCGTGCCCACGGGTTTTTCGGCACTGCCGCCACTCGGTCCGGCCACACCCGTGACCGCAACCGAAAGCTGCGCCTCCGAATGCTCCAAGGCGCCCAGTGCCATGGCCCTGGCAACCGGTTCACTGACGGCGCCACAGGTGGAAATCAATCGGGCATCCACGCCCAGCATTTCCGTTTTGGACTGGTTTGAGTAGGTGACAAAGCCACACTCAAACCAATCACTGGAACCCGCCAGATCGGTGCAGGCTGCGGCGATCAGCCCGCCGGTGCAACTCTCTGCCGTGGCCAGTTTGTATTTTTCAGCCAGCAACAATGTGGCCAAGGACTGGCATGTGTTCATCCGATCATTTTCCACAGAGCGATCACCAGCAGAGTGCAACCAGCGGCCACCAGATCGTCGAACATGATGCCAAAGCCGGCCTTGGTCCAGGCGCGTGGGTCCGTCTGCGGATCGACGCCATGGAACAAGGCATCGGCCCACCCTACGGGACCGGGTTTTACGGCATCAAAAAAGCGAAACAGTCCAAAGGCCATGGCCTGTGCCGCCAGCCCTGCGGGCATGACCAGCCACAACACCAGCCAAAAGGCCACGACTTCATCCCAGACCACGCTGCCAGGGTCTAGCACCCGCATGTTGCGGGCTGTCACGCTGCAGGCCCACCAGCCCACGGGCAGTGACAGGCCGATGACCCAGGCCCAGGCGGCATCGTTCAGCCAGCGTGAAAACACCACAAATGCAAGCCATGCCCACAGCGTGCCGGCAGTGCCGGGTGCCACGCGAGACAAGCCCGAACCAAAACCCAGACCCAGCCAGTGCGCCGGGTGCGACAACATAAACCGAAAGCTGGGGCGGGCGATGGGGGCGGGCTGCCCTGGGTCTTCCGGGAAGACCGTCACCGAAGCGCCGAAACTACTTGAAGGGGAGAAATCTTTCATCCCGGGATTATCCAAGACGCATGCCGCAAGAGGTTGGACCCGTGCGTTGCCATCGCCTAGGCAGCGAAATGGTCGAACGAACGGAAGTGATGGTCCAGAAGCTTGCCTTGTGAATCCAGCAAACGCAAACCCGGCGCGGCATCGATCTGCCCGATCCGCGTGACCGGGGTCTGGCTTGCCAGGGCGGCAGCATGCACAGCAGCTTGCAGTGCGGGTGGCGCCGTAAACACGAGTTCGTAATCGTCACCACCGCTCAGCACATGTTGCAGTAGCGTGCTGCGCATTTCTGGTTGGGCCAGCAGTGCAGCCGCTTGCTCTGAATAGTGGTGAGCGCCCAAAAGGCTGAAGGCCAGAGT
>CAIQEX010000166.1 GCA_903870955.1 uncultured beta proteobacterium | reverse complement strand
TAGGTATGTGGGACTCTCTTCCATCCAAAATCTTCCTTACCCCTCGAATGTTATCGAAAACCCCGACAATGACTTTTCCAAAAGATATTTTGACCTTCAAAAAAATTCTTCGAAAAAGACGGTGTGTCAATTGTAAGGTCTTTGACAGGACCTCCCCCATCTGGGTGACTATTCCCAGAATAGAGTAAGCATCGAGAGAGACAATGGAGGATTTGTGTCAACAACATCAGAAAAAAATTGATTTGATTAACATGAAATTAATTTCATGTAAATATTCTCCAAGGTTTAACAAAGGGCTCCAGGTGGAACCCCGGGCCAACCTCCTATCAAGGAAGTTGGATGTATTGCACCAGACCGAACGGGGTTTGGCAAAGGAAAGTAGACAATAGGATCAATTCCGGGTGCTTTTCGTTGCAGGGGTGCAACAAGTTGTATCCGGTTTGTGAAGCACGATAAAACTTAACCGCTCACCAAAGTCAACTAAATATGGACTCCCTATTCATCGCTGCCGACACCGCTCTGCGCACCCTCTTCGCAAAACCCCGCGCAGCCAAGGCCTGCGCGACTTTGCCGGAGGGGCCAACCGAACTCAACGACGCTGAGCGCCGCAAAGCCGCTGGGCTGATGCGGGTGAACCATGTGGGTGAGGTCTGCGCCCAGGCGCTGTATGCGTCCCAGGCTTTGACCACGCCGAGCGCCGCGTTGCGCCAGCAATTCAACCAGGCCAGTGCGGACGAGGTGGACCATCTGGCCTGGACGGCTGAGCGCTTGCAGGAGTTGGGTGCACGGCCATCGATCCTGAATCCACTTTGGTATGCCGGCGCCTTTGCCATCGGGTTGTTGGCCGGACGTCTGGGTGATGCCGTCAGCCTGGGCTTTGTGGTCGAAACCGAACACCAAGTCGGCGCACACCTGAAAAGCCATCTGGATGCGCTACCTGCAGGGGACCATGCGTCGCGCGCACTCGTGGCGCAGATGTATGACGACGAGATGCGCCATGCCGGCGAGGCGCAGGCCGCTGGCGCATTGGACTTACCACAGCCTGTCAAACAGATGATGCGCGCTGCAGCCAAGGTCATGACGACCGTGGCGGAGCACATCTAGTTTGAATCAGGTTTTTTGAAGATCAGGCCTCCACCAGGTCGAAACTGGTGGTGATCTCGGCGGTCTTGGCCAACATGATGCTGGCCGAACAGTACTTCTCGTGGCTCATGGCAATCGCGCGCTCGACCGCAGCGGCGGGCAAGTTCTTGCCACTGACCGTGAAATGCATGTGAATCTTGGTGAACACCTTAGGGTCCACCTCGGCGCGTTCACTGGTAAGTTTGACGCTGCAACCCTGAACATTGTGGCGACCACGCTTCAGGATCAGCACTACGTCATAGGCGGTACAACCACCGGTGCCGGCCAGCACGGTTTCCATGGGGCGAGGTGCCAGGTTTTGCCCCCCGTTCTCTGGCTTTACGGCATCCGGTGCACCATCCATCACGATGGTGTGGCCACTGCCGGTTTCGGCTACAAAGCCCATGCCTGAGCGCGTGCCCAAAGCGCCGGTCCAGCTGACTGTGCATTCCATATTCATTCCTTTTAAATTGCCCCGCGCGGAGCAAAATTTCCGTGCCTATAATGGGTGTATGAGTTTACCCACCCAATCCACCTCTCCGCTCACCACACTGACACCCGCCGACTACCTCAAGAAAATCTTGACGGCGCGCGTCTATGACGTTGCCCAAGAATCCGCATTGGAGCCTGCGCGCAACCTTAGCCGCCGCCTGCACAACACGGTGTTGTTGAAGCGGGAAGATCAGCAATCGGTGCGCAGCTTCAAGTTGCGCGGCGCCTATAACAAGATGGCGCACCTGTCTGCCGCGCAACTCCGCGCCGGCGTCATTTGCGCCTCTGCGGGCAACCATGCGCAAGGCGTGGCCCTGAGCGCAAGTCGCCTGGGCACCCGCGCTGTCATCGTGATGCCCACCACCACGCCCCAGGTCAAGGTGGACGCGGTGCGCGGCTTTGGCGGCGAAGTGGTTTTGTTTGGTGACAGTTATTCCGATGCGTATGGCCATGCCCTCGCGCTGGAGAAGAAAGAGGGACTCACCTTTGTGCATCCCTTTGATGACCCCGACGTGATTGCTGGTCAAGGCACGGTGGCCATGGAAATGCTGCGCCAGGTGCAGGTTCTGGGCGCGGACAAGGCTGCCAAGTCGGGCAACAAGGAGCGTGGCAAGGAAAGCACCGGCCTGGACGCCGTGTTTGTAGCCATTGGCGGCGGGGGCCTCATCTCGGGTGTGGCCAACTACATCAAGGCGGTGAATCCCAACATCAAAGTCATTGGCGTGCAAATGAACGACTCCAACGCGATGCAGCAATCGGTGAAGGCGAAGAAGCGCGTCACGCTGGACGATGTCGGTCTTTTTTCAGATGGCACCGCCGTCAAGCTGGTGGGGGAAGAAACCTTCCGCATTGCCAGCAACCTGGTGGATGACTTCATTAGCGTCGATACCGACGCCGTGTGCGCGGCCATTAAAGACATCTTCATTGACACCCGCAGCATCGTCGAGCCAGCGGGCGCCATGGGTGTCGCAGCCATCAAGCAATATGTCGCCAAGCACAAGACCAAGGGCGAGACTTATGCGGCGATTTTGTGCGGTGCCAACATGAACTTCGACCGCCTGCGCTTTGTCGCCGAGCGCGCTGAGGTGGGTGAGGAACGCGAAGCCCTGTTTGCCGTCACCATTCCTGAGGAGCGTGGCAGCTTCAAGCGCTTTTGCGAACTGATCGGCACCCTGCCCGGCGCGGTGCGTAACGTCACCGAGTTCAACTACCGCATGGCCGACGCGGTCAAAGCCCATGTCTTTGTTGGCCTGACTACGCACGGCAAGGGTGAGTCCGCGAAGATTGCTGCCACCTTCAACAAGCACCGTTTCCAGACCCTGGACCTGACGCATGACGAGTTGGCAAAGGAACATATTCGCCACATGGTGGGCGGCCATTCCGCCCTGGCGGAGGACGAGCGCCTGTTGCGCTTTGTGTTCCCCGAGCGGCCCGGTGCGCTGATGAAGTTTTTGAGCCTGATGCGGCCCGGTTGGAACATCAGCCTGTTTCACTACCGCAACCAGGGCGCGGACTACGGCCGCATTCTGGTCGGGTTGCAGGTGCCCAAGACCGACGACAAGGCTTTTGCCAAGTTTCTCCAGACCTTGGACTACCCGTATGTGGAAGAGACCGCCAACCCGGTCTACCGCATGTTCCTGCAACAATAAAGAAAGAGAAAAACCACCATGGCCATGACGCTCGACGGACGACTGGTGGTGGCGATTTCCAGCCGCGCCCTGTTTGACTTTGAAGAAGAGAACCAGGTTTTCGAGCAGGGCGATGACCGCGCCTACATGCAGTTGCAACGACAACGGCTGGACATCCCGGCCAAACCCGGCGTGGCGTTCTCGTTGGTGAAAAAGTTACTCGCCTTCAACGAGACGCCGTCACAGCGGGTGGAGGTGGTCATCCTGTCGCGTAACGACCCGGTTAGCGGCTTGCGCGTGATGCGCTCAGCGGCGCATTACGAACTTCCCATCATCCGCTGCTCGTTCACGCGCGGCGAGGCACCCTGGCGCTATTTGAAACCCTTGCATGCCAATCTGTTTCTCAGTACGCACCTGAACGATGTGCGTGCCGCACTCGCGGCAGGGGTGCCGGCGGCGCAGGTCTATCCGCACTCGACCCATGCCAGCGAAGCGCATCCCGCTGAAGTGCGCATCGCCTTTGACGGTGATGCGGTGCTGTTCAGCGACGAGGCTGAGTTGATCTACCAGAACCAAGGGCTGGATGCCTTTCAGAAGCATGAGAAAGACAAGCTCACCCTGCCACTTCCCGACGGCCCGTTCAAGCCCTTGCTGGTGGCGCTGCACCGTATGCAGCAAGCAGAGATTCCGCACATGCGCATTCGCACTGCGCTGGTCACAGCGCGCAGTGCACCCGCACACGAACGCGCTATTCGCACCCTGATGGACTGGAACATTGAAGTCGATGAAGCCATGTTCCTGGGCGGGCTCGACAAGGGAGAGTTCCTGCGCGAATTTGAACCTGACTTCTTCTTTGACGACCAGACCGGCCACATCGAATCGGCCGCCCGCCATGTGCCCAGCGGCCATGTAGCCAGTGGGACGCGCAACGCCATCGATTAAGTACTTCATTGGGTTCTTCATGGAGCTCATCGCGCCGATTCGGTAACGGCAGGTAAAGTTCACAGAAATCGGTCGGCGCAGACTTCCGGCACAACGTTGGGACTGGCACACTTGCCCAAAATAAAGCGCCAGATGCCTATGCCAGTCCCGGTTCTCACACCCCATTCGCGACGTCACGCCCTCAAACGCCTTGCCGTTGTGGCCAGTTGGGCAGTGGGATCTTCCACTTTCAGCGACATGGCTCGTGCCGCCGAGCAAACTGGCGCCACCTCCCCAACGCCTTCGCCCAACACCGACAGGGCCCTGGCCGATCAATGGCGTGCCTTGTCGCGACTGGGCTACGGCCCCAATGCCGCGTTATTGCAAGAGGTAAAAGCCAGCAGCAGCCCGCGCACGTGGGCGCTGGAGCAACTCGATGCGGCGTATCGGGCCAGCCAATCGGCACCGGTGCTGGCGAATGAGCTAAAAGACATCAACGCTTCATTGCCCTGGATTTTTGATGGCGTACAACGGGAACGCAAGGCCCGTGCGAGCCTCAAGGCGTCCGATATAAAAACGACGAACGCCGTCAACACAGACAGCGAGCGAGCGCACCAGCGACTGGATTTTTCGGTCCCGGCTGAGCCGCAAAACTTCAACCGCACCATGGTCGAGAAGACCGACGCCTGGCGGCTGCAGGCTTGCAGTCAACCTGAGTTGGAAAACGTGCTGCTGGCACGCATGACCGAGTTCTGGTTTAACCACCTCAATGTCTATATTGGCAAGGGCCCGGTGCGGCCCTTCGTAGGCCATTACCTGATCAACGTGGCACGGGCCCATGCGCTGGGCCGGTTTGAAGACCTGCTGCTGGCCAGCGCGCATCACCCGGCCATGCTGCACTACCTGGATCAGGCGGAAAGCGTGGCCAATGGCACGCCTGGCGCCAAAGGTACAACCCGTGGCCTGAACGAAAACTATGCCCGAGAACTGATGGAGCTGCACACCTTGGGTGTGGACGGCGGATATACGCAAAACGATGTGCGTGAACTGGCACGGGTACTGACTGGATGGACGGTGGGACCCAATAGCAGTGACGGTTTCCGGTTTGCATTTCGCTCGCACGACACGGCCAGCAAGTCGGTCATGGGCCACAGCTATCCGGATGGCCTCTTCAGCCGGGGCGAGACCGAGGGCGAACAGGCGATCCGCATGCTGGCGCACCACCCCAGCACGGCACGGCGTTTGAGTCTGCGACTGGCGCAGTTTTTTGTGGCTGATCAGCCCAGCACTGATTTGGTGAATCGCTTGAGTCAAAACTTTCTGCAAAGCCAGGGTGACATCAAACAGTGGTTGCAAACCCTCCTCCAGTCACCCGAATTCTGGGACCCGGCGAATCGCCTGTTCAAGACGCCAATGGACTTTGCCTGCTCTGCGCTCACTGCGACGCAAGGGGCGCAGGACCGGCGCAATCTGCTGCTAACCCTGGGCTTTCTGAGCAACGCAGGCCAGCCCTTGCACGGTTGGCAAACACCCGACGGCTACAAAACCGATGCCGCCACCTGGCTCGCACCCGAGGCACTGACGCGGCGCGCCGACTTTGCCCTGGCGTTAGGCAAACAAAGTGTGGATCTGGAATATTTGCTGCCGTTCTTAGGTGAGGCCACGCGCCAGACGGTGGCACAGCAAAAGCCCGGGCAGCGCTTTGGCCTGATGCTGGCCAGCCCCGAATTTATGTACAAATAGCAGAGAGCTGAGAACTGCCTATGACCCATGCTTTTGAAACGCCACTGCCACGCCGGCAGTTTCTTTCCACCCTGTTAGCGGCTGGCGGCATCTGGGCCACGCCCGCCACTTGGGCACAAACCCAGGCTGCAGAAAACAGTGGGCGACTGGTGATCGTCTTCTTGCGCGGCGCGTATGACGGACTTTCGGCCTTGGTGCCGCACGGCGACCGCAATTACTATGCCCTGCGCCCCAACATCGCCATCGCGGCACCCGACGGTAGCCCGCAAACCGCCATCAAGCTCGACGATACCTTTGGCCTGCACCCGGCGCTGGCGCCTTTGCATGCGCTGTGGCAACAAGGCGTGCTGGCCGTCATTCCAGCGGCCGGTTCACCTAACCCTACACGGTCGCATTTTGATGCCCAGCACCACTGGGAGATCGGCCTGCCCGGCCACAGTGGCGCGGGCGCGGGCTGGCTGAATACCTTGGCAGGCATGCGCGCAAAGAGTCCGGAAAAAACGACTACGTCGTCTGCAGCCAACGCCCTGGGCGTGGGTGAAGCCAATCCACAAATTCTGTCCGGCAACGCGCCGGTGCAGCTGGTGCCGCGCGGCGAGGCCGCCACCCGCCAAGGCGCGCTGGGTGACGCCCGCACGCGCGATGCCGTGATGAAGTTGTACGCCGGTCAAGACGGCCTGTCACAGGCCTTTCGTGCCGGTGCAGAAAGCCGCATGCAGACTGCGCAGACCTTGAGCAACGAAATGGCCGACCCGACCATGACGGCACAGGAAATGCAAGCTGCCAACAATGGCGCGGGTTCGGCGCAAGGCTTGTTGCTGGACGCGCAACACCTGGGCACCTTGATGCGTCGGGAGCGCAATTTGCGTCTGGGTTTCCTATCTGCCGGCGGCTGGGATACCCATGCCAACCAAGGCGCCGCTTCAGGGGCACTGGCCAACAACCTGGGCAATCTGGCGTCGGCGCTGGTGCAACTGCGACGCGATTTTTCTCAAGCCAATGATGTGGTGATGGTGTGCAGCGAGTTCGGCCGCACGAGTGCCGAGAACGGCACGCGCGGCACCGACCATGGCCATGGCAACGCGCTCTGGCTCATGGGCAATCGGGTCAACGGCGGACGCTGGCACGGGCAGTGGAACGGCCTGGCGCAGAGCAACCTGCACGAGGGGCGCGACCTGCCGGTGCAGCATGATTTTCGTGGCGTCTTTGCGCAGGTGTTGCGCCGCACCCAGGGTTTGAGCAACACCGACATCGAGCGTCTGTTTCCTGGCTTTGCCTGGGACGTCGCACTCGACGGTCTGATGCAGGGCTGATGCGACTTTAGGTTCTTGTGCGGGGCGGCGACACGCTCGCGGGACAGCCGCTAACATCCATCGCATAGATTCAAAGGCAAGGCATGTCCACAGCAAATAGCAGCACTGCAGCAGATACCAAAGCTTCGACTTCCAGATGGGCCGCCACCCGACAAGAGACCCGTCGCGTCTGGGCTCTGTCCAAACCCTATTTTTATTCTGAAGAGAAATGGCTGGCGCGTGGTTTGCTGCTGGCCATCGTGGCGCTCAACCTGAGCCTGGTCTACATGAGTGTGCTCTTCAACGACTGGAACAAATTGTTCTACGACTCGCTGCAAGAAAAGAACGCGACCGTATTCTGGGAACAACTGGGTCGTTTTTCCTATCTGGCGTTTGCCTTTATCGTGATTGCGGTTTACAAGTTTTATCTGACGCAGTTGCTGGACATTCGCTGGCGCGCCTGGATGACGTCGCACTACCTGCAACGCTGGCTGAAAGACCAGGCGTTTTACCGTTTTGAGTTGTCGCGTTATCAAAACGGTGAGGCAGCAGAGGTTGCATCAGGTAACCCGGACAACCCGGATCAACGTATCCAGGAGGATATCGGTCAGTTCACCAGCCTGACCCTGTCGCTCGCCATGGGGCTGCTCAATTCTGTGGTGACGCTGGGCAGCTTTGTTGGCATTCTGTGGTCGCTGTCAGGCGGCTTCAGCTTCCACTTTCAGGGCAGTGAATACGTGATTCCTGGCTTCATGGTCTGGATGGCGCTGCTGTACTGCGGCGTAGGCAGCGTCGTGACGCATTACATCGGACGACCGCAGATCGACCTGAATTTTCAGCAGCAAAAGGTGGAAGCCGACTTTCGCCACCGCATGGTGCGGGTAAGGGAATACAGCGAATCGATTGCGTTGGACCGGGGTGAGACAGTGGAACATGCCCAACTCGAACTGCGCTTTGGCCGCGTGCTGGCCAATTATTTGGCGCTGATTCGTGCACAAAAGAAACTGGTCTGGTTCACCAGCTTCTTTGGTCAGGCGGCCAATGTCTTCCCCTTCATTGTTGCGGCACCGCGTTTTTTCAGCGGCGCCATTCAACTGGGCGAAGTCATGCAGATATCCAACGCTTTTGGCGAGGTCCAGGGTGCATTAAGCTGGTTTGTGGACAACTACCGCAGCCTGGCCACTTGGCGCGCCACGACCGACCGTTTGACCGGTTTTGAAGGCGCGTTCCAAAGCCTGTCGCCTGTCGCAACGGGTGAGACAGCGCCTGATGACGTCGCAGTGCGCGCAAACGACTTGACGGTGTCTCTGCCGACCGGTGCCGTCCTGTTGGCCCACACGCAGTTACAGGCAAAAAGTGGCGATGCGGTGCTCTTGACCGGCCCCTCCGGCAGTGGCAAGTCGACCCTGTTTCGCGCACTGGCCGGTATCTGGCCGTTTGCGAGCGGTACAGTTGAAC
>CAIQEX010000165.1 GCA_903870955.1 uncultured beta proteobacterium | reverse complement strand
GTGGCGAGTTTCTTGCTTAGGAACAGGTAGAGCCCACAAGGCCGAGCCGCTTGTCAACAAATTGCGAACACAGCTTGTTGCTTCAGGCGCCGGCCACAAATCGGAGATATGTTTTATGGATATTTTGTTGCAGCAGATCATCAATGGTCTGGTGTTGGGTAGCATGTATGCGCTTATTGCGCTCGGCTACACCATGGTGTACGGCATCATTAACCTGATCAATTTCGCCCACGGCGAAGTGATGATGGTCGGTGCCCTCACGAGCTGGACCATCATCGGCTGGATGCAGTCGGCCATGCCAGGAACACCCGGCCCAGTGATTCTTCTTATTTCGCTGATCATTGCCTGCGTGGTGGCTGCCTCACTGAACTTTGTGATCGAAAAAGTGGCCTATCGCCCGCTGCGCAACAGTCCCAAGCTGGCTCCTTTGATCACCGCCATCGGTATGTCCATCCTGCTGCAGACGCTGGCCATGATCATCTGGAAGCCCAACTACAAGTCTTATCCGACGCTGCTGCCCAACACGCCCTTTGAAATTGGTGGTGCCGTGATCACGCCGACCCAGGTCATGATTTTGGGCTTGACTGCGGTGTCGCTGGCCCTGCTGATGTGGGTGGTGAATTACACCAAGTTGGGTCGCGCCATGCGGGCCACAGCCGAGAATCCCCGGGTGGCTGGTCTGATGGGCGTGAAGCCCGACATGGTGATTTCGGCCACCTTCATCATTGGCGCCATTCTGGCTGCCATCGCCGGCGTCATGTACGCCTCCAACTATGGTACGGCTCAACATGCGATGGGCTTCTTGCCAGGTTTGAAGGCCTTTACGGCTGCCGTGTTCGGTGGCATTGGTAACCTGGCTGGCGCGGTCGTGGGTGCCATTCTGCTAGGCCTGATCGAGTCCATCGGTGCAGGCTACATCGGTGACCTGACCGGCGGTGTCCTGGGTAGTAACTACTCGGATATCTTTGCCTTCATCGTGCTGATCGTCGTGCTGACTCTGCGTCCCTCGGGTCTGCTGGGTGAGCGTGTTGCTGACCGTGCCTGAGGAGAACTCCAACATGACACAACAAAAGAAAATTCTTGCTTTCATCGCTACCGGCATTGCCCTGCTGGTGCTGCCCCTGCTACTGCAATCCTTTGGTAACGCCTGGGTACGGATTGCCGACGTGGCGCTGCTCTACGTGCTGCTGTCCCTGGGCCTGAACATCGTGGTGGGTTACGCCGGTCTGCTGGATTTGGGCTATGTGGCCTTCTTTGCCATCGGTGCCTACATGTACGGCTTGTTGTCGTCGCCACAGCTCACGGAGTCCTTCCCGGCGATTGCTGCGGCCTTCCCCGATGGCCTGCACTCACCGCTCTGGGTCATCATTCCGGCAGGCGCCGGTTTGGCCGGGCTCTTTGGCGTGTTGCTGGGGGCACCCACATTGCGACTGCGGGGTGACTACCTCGCCATCGTGACGCTGGGCTTTGGAGAAATCATTCGCGTGTTCCTGAACAACCTGGACGCGCCGGTCAACATCACGAATGGCCCGAAGGGCATCAACCAGATCGACTCGCTGCATTTCTTCGGTCTCGATTTGGGCAAGAAGGTGGTTTTCGGCGGTATTGAGCTGGCTTCTGTGTCGCTCTATTACTACCTGTTTCTCTCGCTGGTGTTGGTCAGCATTGTGATCTGCCACCGCCTGGAAGTCTCCCGTGTGGGCCGTGCCTGGATGGCTATTCGTGAAGACGAAATCGCTGCCAAGGCCATGGGCATCAACACCCGCAACATGAAACTGCTGGCTTTCGGTATGGGTGCGACGTTTGGCGGAGTCTCCGGCGTGATGTTCGGTGCCTTCCAGGGCTTTATTTCTCCTGAATCGTTCACGCTGATGGAGTCGGTGATGATTGTGGCCATGGTGGTGCTGGGCGGCGTTGGCCATTTGCCCGGTGTCATTCTGGGCGCCATACTTTTGTCGGCACTGCCAGAGGTGCTGCGTTATGTGGCCGGGCCTCTGCAGGCCGCGACCGGCGGACGACTGGATGCATCCATCCTGCGCCAATTGCTGATTGCGCTGGCCATGATCACCATCATGCTGTTGCGCCCGCGTGGCCTATGGCCTTCACCCGAGCACGGCAAGTCCTTGCAGACGGTCAAATCCTGAAGCATTGGAAACGAACATGACAGATACAGTATTGAACGTCTCCGGTGTCTCCAAGCGTTTCGGTGGATTGCAAGCCCTGAGCGATGTCGGCATCAATATCAAACGTGGTCAGGTCTACGGCCTGATTGGCCCCAACGGTGCCGGTAAAACCACTTTCTTCAATGTGCTAACGGGTCTTTACACGCCTGACAGCGGCAGTTTCGAGTTGGCTGGCAAACCCTACAAGCCAACAGCTGTGCACTTGGTGGCCAAGGCGGGCATTGCGCGAACCTTCCAGAACATTCGCTTGTTTGCTGAAATGACAGCCCTCGAAAACGTGATGGTGGGTCGCCACATCCGGACCCAGTCAGGTCTGTTCGGTGCCATCCTGCGTACCAAGAGTTTCAAACAGGAAGAGTCCGAAATTGCGCAGCGTGCGCAGGAACTGCTGGACTACGTGGGTATTGGCAAGTTCACCGATTACAAGGCCCGCACGCTGAGTTACGGCGACCAGCGCCGCCTGGAAATCGCACGCGCGCTGGCCACGGACCCGCAACTGATTGCGCTCGACGAACCCGCCGCGGGCATGAACGCGACCGAAAAAGTCATGCTGCGCGAGCTGATTGACCGCATCCGCAAGGACAACCGCACCATTTTGCTGATCGAGCACGATGTCAAACTGGTGATGGGTTTGTGCGATCGCGTGACCGTTCTGGACTACGGCAAGCAGATCGCCGAAGGCACCCCAGCCGATGTGCAGCGCAACGAAAAAGTGATTGAGGCCTACCTGGGCACCAGCGGGCACTAAGGACAGACATGACTACAAAAACTTTACTCAAAGTAACCGGCCTGCAGGTTGCCTACGGTGGCATTCAGGCCGTCAAGGGCGTGGATTTCGAAGTGCACGAAGGCGAACTGGTGTCCCTCATCGGCTCCAATGGTGCCGGCAAGACCACCACCATGAAAGCCATTACTGGCACCTTGGCGATCAAGGCGGGTGATATCGACTACATGGGCAAGAGCATCAAGGGTCAAGGCCCTTGGGATCTGGTCAAGCAAGGTCTGGCCATGGTGCCGGAAGGTCGCGGTGTGTTTACCCGCATGACGATTATCGAAAACCTGCAGATGGGGGCCTACATTCGAGACGACAAACCCGAAATTGCCGCCGACATTGAAAAGGTGTTTGCCATTTTTCCGCGCCTCAAGGAGCGTCGCGACCAGTTGGCCGGCACCATGTCCGGCGGTGAGCAGCAAATGCTGGCCATGGGACGTGCGCTGATGAGCCGGCCCAAGGTGCTGTTGCTGGATGAACCTTCCATGGGTTTGTCGCCCATCATGGTGGACAAAATCTTTGAAGTGGTCAAAGACGTTTACGCACAGGGCGTGACCATCCTGCTGGTGGAACAAAACGCCAGCCGCGCTTTGGGCATTGCCAATCGCGGCTACGTGATGGAGT
>CAIQEX010000164.1 GCA_903870955.1 uncultured beta proteobacterium | reverse complement strand
CCGGAGGTCACCTTGATGTGCACGCGGTAATAAGTCTGCTCCATGCCCTGCACGGTATCGGCAAGTGTGTCCGCGCTCACGTACGTCACGTTGCCGCGCAAAGAGCCATAGATTGAATAGTCGTAGGCATCGAACTTTATGGTCGCCGGCAGGCCTATTTTGATAAAGGCAATATCCGCTGGTTTGATCTTGGCCTCGATCACCAAATCCTCGTCAATCGGCACGAGTTGCATGATTTCGTCGCCGGGGCGGGCCACGCCACCCAGCGTGGTCAGTCGTACATTGCGCACGATGCCATCCATAGGTGCCAACACGTCGGTCGAGACCAGCAGGTCCTTGCGTTGGGTGACCACCTGCTGCAGTCCAGCGAGGTCTTCTTCGGCCTTTACCAAATCGGCTTGGGAGTCCTGAAAATACTTGCTTTTCTTGTTCGTGACTTGGCTGCGGATGTCCAGAATCTGCCGTTGCAGTCGCAAGATATCGGCGCGACTGACATCGCCCGTCTTGAGCAGCGGCATATTCATTTCCAGCTCTTCCTTGACCAAGGCCTCGGCTTTCTCCAATGAGCCAATCTCTTCATGCAGGGCGTCCTGACGTTTGCCGAATAGCGCCAGTTGATTCGTCTTGAACTCTTCGTAGCCCGCTAATGCCGCCGGAAATTTGGGCACGCCACCAAATATTTCTGCACGCAGCCGCGCCACCATCGCCAGCAATGCAGCCTCCTTGGCGCGACTCTCCAAATAGCTCGCCTCAGCCTTGGTTCGATCAAAGCGCGCCAGCAACTGGCCCTTGCTGACCTTGCTGCCTTCCTTGACGGGCAACTGCGAAAGCACACCGCCATCCATCACCTGAATCACCTGGTTGCGTGAGCTGGTTATCACCTGGCCACTGGCCCGCGTAATCTGGTCAATCTCTGCCCAATCAGCCCAAAGCAGGAATCCCAAAATGGAAAATGCACAGCCCCAAATCAGAAGCCGCGCCGTACCAAACCCGTGTTTCGAACTCATGCTGTTGCCTTGTTAGCTGTGGCTGCAGGTGCAGGAGCAGGTGCCGGTCTACCGGAAATCTTGGCAATCACTGCGTCACGCGGTCCGTCCACCTGAACACGCCCATCGTGCAATACCAGTAAGCGGTCCAAAATTGGCAGCAGCGCTGTTTTGTGTGTGGTGATGATCAACGTTGCCCCGGCGCGTGCCAGTTCCAGCAGCAGATTCACCACCTGTGTTTCCGTGGCTGCATCCATGGCACCCGTCGGTTCATCCAGCAACCACACGCGCGGCTTGGCTAGCAACAGGCGTGTCAACGCAATCAGCTGCTTTTGCCCGCCAGATACGCCGCGACCACTCTCCGACAACTCCAGCGACAAACCCGCAGGTTGCCCCAAGACCAATTGAATCAAGCCGGTGCGTTTGGCAGCCTCCAGAATGACTTCGTCACCCGGGTCGGGCAACCCCAAGATCAGGTTGTCACGCAGGGTGCCGCTGAACAGGCGAACCTCTTGCGGCAGGTATCCAATGCTCTCGCGTGCTACACCCGGGGCGAGCGTTGCCATGTCCACACCACCCAGAAAAATTCGGCCTTCAGACGGTCGGTACAAACCCGACAGCATCTTCAACAAGGTGGTCTTGCCCGATCCTATGGAGCCGACCAAGCCCACCCTCTCACCCGCATTGATCTGCAGATCCTGCGCTTCAAAAGCTACTTTTTTACCCGAACCGTAGGCGAACCGCGCGCGCTCCAGGCGCAGGTCGGACTTCAACGACTGCGGCAATAAAAACTGGTGCGCGTCGTCGGCCTCGTTTGGCAGGGAGATGATTTGGTCCAACCCATCCAGCGCCGCACGGGCCATGGCCCACTGCACCATCACACCCGGCAACTGCACCATGGGAGTCATGGCGCGGCTGCCAATAATCGAGCAAGCAATCAGACCGCCCATGGTCATCTTGTTTTCTGCGACCAGATAGGCTCCAAAAGCCACCAGGGCGATGTAGCTGATCTGCTGGAATGCAAGGGTCAGGTTTTGCGAAAGCGCGTTAAACGAACGGGTGCCGTGCTCAGCCTCCCCGGCTTCTTTGACCAAACGGTTCCAGCGCGACTGGATAGACCACTCTGCCCCATTGGCCTTGAGGGTTTCGACGCCATCCACAGATTCCACCAACAATCCGGCCTTGCGGTTGCTGGCCGACATGTTCTGGCGCGTGTGTTTTTGGATCACGCCTTGAAACACCAAGCCCAGCATCAGCCCTATCGGCAGGCAGACCATCGGCACCACGACCAGGATGCCACCCACCATCGAGATCACCAGCAAAAAGAACACCGCAAACGGTACATCGGTGAGCACAAACAAAGAGGTCGAAGTCAGCACCCCCCGAACCATTTCAAAACCCTTTACCTGCGAGGCCAGGGTGCCCACCGAAGCCGGACGCGCTTCCATGCGGATGCCCATCATGCGACGGAAAAACCACTCGGATAGTTCGTGGTCGATGGCGTTACAGACCTTGTCCACCGAATGGCTGCGCAGCTGCTTCAACCCAAGCTCCATCAGGATGGACAGACCCACACCGACGGTAAGTACCCACAATGTCTGGTAACCATGGTTTGGAATGACCCGGTCATACACCTGCATGGCGTACAGCGAAGTGGCCAGGGCAAGCATGGAAACCAGAGCGGTCGCCAGAACCGCATCGCCAAAGACACCCTTTCTTTGCCACAGGGCTCTGGTGACCAATTGCAGTGCCTTGAGCCGCTCCGGTGCAAGTTGTAAACGGGTTGGAACGGAAATGCACAGAACCTGCTCGATCTCATGCAGCACCAGGCTATTGCCGGTGACATCCTCACCGCGCCAAGTGCCATCGAGGTTGTGCGAAGTGATATAGCCCCAGCCACTTTGCTTTTGGTACACCACCATCGGCAGGTCTGCCGGGTTAGGTTGTACGACTTTGGCGGGACTTCCATCCAATTCAGCAACCGCCCACAAGTGCGCAAAAAGAGCAAAGGGCTCTGACGGGCTGGGTGCGTCGACCGCCTGTGCGATCTCCCCCTGCAAGTCGTTGAGCTTGGCGCGGTGAATCTTTTGACCCGCCAGACGTGCGACACGGTCCAGTAGCCGGACGAGCTCGGGCAGTGCAACGGGATTTACTGTTGTGTTCATCAACGAATCATTCAAAAAAGGGGATCACTCGGGCAACAGCATTCCGCAGGAAAGACGCAAGCGCATGGCTGCCGCAACCGACTGGGCACGCGCATCTTCCAAAAGGTAATTGGCCTGCACCGACTCGCGCACGGCGTTCAAAACGTCAATCCAGGTCTTGCGGCCAATCACATACTGGCGCGCATAAGAATCAAATATTTCCGCCGACATGGCACTGGACACGCGGGAGTCAGACAAACGCGAAGTGGAAGCGACGTAGTCATCCCAATCCACCGATACCCGCGTGTTCAAGTCGCTCTTGGCCGTCTCGATGGCCATCAGGGCACTGTCGCGTTTGGCAACTGCTGAGTCCACCGCCGTGAAGGCCGCCAAGCCTGCACCGGGCTGCGCCTGCAACACGATCATGGCGCGGCTGTCGGCCACCAGGCTGCCGCCCGCCTGACGCTCCAGTCGCAGCAGAACCTGTGGCTTGTAGGCCGAGCGGCGGATGTCAATTGTGGCTTCGGCAATGGCTGCCTCATTGCGAAGACGCCGCAAGGTTGGCGATGCACCGATCGCCGCTTGCTTTGCGGCCTCCAAAGATGCTGGAACACCCTGCGTATCCAGACCGTCCCAAGAAATCTCGCTGCCGGTCTGCCCGGTTAGTTGCGCCAACTGAGCGATGGCATTGTTCAGGGACTGTGTGGCTTGGGACTTGTCACTTTGCGCCTGGAACAACCGTGACTCGGCAAAACGCTGGTCCACCGGTGGGCTCACTTCCTGCACCACGCGACGCTGAATCATGGCCAGCAGCTTTTCGTGTTCTGCAATCGCCGCTTTGGCATGCGCCTCCCGGGCGCCTTGGCGCAGTGCCTCAAAGTAGGCTGAGATGACTTGCAGAGCAACCGTCCAGCGCGTCTCGACCAATGCGTTTCCCGACACGTCGACCTGCCGCTGGGCATTGTCTATGCTGCCGCTGATGCGACCACCGGCCCACAAGGGTTGATCAATTCGTAGCAGCCCGCCGGGCATACCATCGCCTGCGGCGGGCGTGGTGGCCTCGACCGATGGCACCGGATAGCGCGCCCAGTTGGCACCCTCCAGATCCGCATGGGCTGCCCGTATATCTGCCTGCCTGCCCAACACCGAGGGGTGCGATGCCAGAGCCGAAGCCAAAGCCTGCTGGAATGGGGTTTCGGCGTGCGCGCTGGTGAGGCCCCACATCCAAGGCACCCACAACAAAATCAACCAGAATCTTTTCATGTATATGTATATTTCCACAACGCCCAAGCCCACGCATGTCCGCCACCAAGCGTGACAAGCCGCAATGGCATAGAAAAGTCGAAACCTTCCTTCCCAGAAAGATTTCGACTACAGGGCGCGCGCCGGCACTCCGCCCATTATCTCCACATTAGACGTGGTAGATCTGGTTCCACTGTTCCACCAGCAATGACGGCGCCACACCCTGAATCACCAACCCGGTTTGGGTCACGGCGGATGACTGATCTCCGTCGTACACCACCAGAGAGTCGGTGCCACTGGTGGTGTTCACCGTAAAGATACTGCCCGAAT
>CAIQEX010000163.1 GCA_903870955.1 uncultured beta proteobacterium | reverse complement strand
GGGTCGGTGACGCTTTGAAGAAAAGTCGTGACCGGGTATTGGCCGTCAAATTGAAGGCGAGCGCAATTTTCTGTGGGTCAAACGTGCGCGTTGCAAGGCCAGAAATTCGCTCACACCCCAGACCAGGCAAGCGGGTATAGCCAGGGCGCGAATCAGGGTGGATCGGTAGAGCATGGTTGGCAATATTTGGAAACAGAGGATTCACGATAGCGGTACTCTGTGACAAGACGATGAAACGCTGCATGGCACTTTTTTGAAAGCCCACGACATGGTTTTGTCATGCAAGTTGTCATACCGCGAAGTTATGCTGTCGCCGTGCCCGCTCCCCACCTCCCCGAACTTGCCGCGTTGCAACGCATCGTGGAGCTCGGTGCCGGCTTTTTGCAAAGCCGGGTGGTCTGTGAAGTGCCTATGCCGGGGGGTAGTTATCCGGTGCATGTCATCACGCTGGGCAATCCCGATCCAGCGGTGCCTGCGGTCGGTTACTTTGGTGGTGTGCACGGGCTGGAGCGCATCGGTGCCGAGGTGGTGATCGCCTATTTGCACAGCCTGGTGATGCGCCTGCAATGGGACAGCACACTGCACAAGCAACTGGAAACCGTGCGGCTGGTGTTCATGCCCATCGTCAATCCGGGTGGCATGAAGATGGGAACGCGCGCCAACCCGCGTGGTGTGGATCTGATGCGCAATGCGCCGGTGTCGGCAACGGAACCCGTGCCGTTCATGGTCGGTGGTCAACGCATCAGTGCCCGCCTGCCCTGGTACCGTGGCCAAGCGCTGGCACCCATGGAGGCCGAAAGTCAGGCCGTTTGCGAAGTGGTGCAAACCGAGCTGTTGGGGCGACCGTTCAGTCTGGCGCTGGACTGCCACTCCGGTTTTGGTGTCACCGACCGGTTGTGGTTTCCCTATGCCCATACCCGTGCGCCGATTACCCATCTGGCTGAAATGCATGCGCTCAAAAGCATCTTCAGCCAGTCGCACAACCACCACCGCTATATTGTTGAGCCGCAGAGCAAACAGTATCTGGCGCATGGCGATTTGTGGGACCACCTGTACCAATTGGCCTGCGCAGATCCGCAGCAAATCTTTTTACCGCTGACGCTGGAAATGGGCTCTTGGCTATGGGTCAAGAAAAACCCGCGCCAGCTTTTTTCGCGGCATGGAATTTTCAATCCATTGATCGAGCACCGGCAACAACGTGTGTTGCGCCAGCACCAGATGCTGCTCGACTTTTTGTCCCGCGCTGCCTGTGGCCATGCGCGCTGGTTGCCGCAACCCGCGATTCGCGCCAACCAGCACGCGCAGGCGTTGCAGGAGTGGTACTGAAACCATGCAGCCCCAAACCTGGATTTTTCTACGTGGCCTGACGCGCTCCAGTGCGCACTGGGGTCAGTTCATTGCCGAGTTTGAAGCGGCCTTGCCCGCGCGGGTGATCACGCTTGACTTGCCGGGCAATGGGTTGTTGTGGCAAGAGCAAAGTGCCGCAAGCGTTGCGCAGATGGCGCAGTGGTGCCAACAGGAAATACAGCGCCGTGGCATCCATGAGCCGGTGGGCGTGCTGGCCATGTCACTCGGCGGCATGGTGGCGGCGCAATGGGCCTTGCAGCAGCCACAGGTGGTGCGCGAACTGGTACTCATTAACACCAGCATGCGACCCTTCAATCCGTTCTGGCTGCGCTTGCGCCCGGCGAGTTTTTTCAGTCTGCTGAAGTTGGCGTTGACCGGGGCAACACCACAAGCCTGGGAGCGGGAGATTCTGCGCCTGACGACCCACCATGCGCGCGATGACGTGTTGCAAAAATGGTGCGAGGAGCGTGTGCAAAGGCCGGTATCGGCCCTGAACGCCATGCGGCAACTGCTGGCCGCTGCGCGTTATCGCGCGCCTGAAAAGGGTCCGCAGGTCCCGACCTTGGTCTTGGCGGGTGCGCACGATCGACTGGTGTCGGTGCGATGCTCTGAAGAACTGGCGAAACGCTGGGGAACCGCGCTGTACCTGCACCCCAGCGCGGGCCATGACCTGACTTTGGACGATGGCCCGTGGGTGGCTGACGCCGTGCGGCGCTGGCGGGATAGCCGCCAGGGGGCTGCTTAGGCGCTCTTGCTGGGGCGTCCGGTCTTCAGGCTGGGCACTGCACGCAGGGCAGCAACGAATGCCGTGTCAGCCAGGGCGGCCAGGGCCTTGATGCCAGCGCGGATCAGTTCGGTCTTCTTCACGTGCACAGCGAGTTTGCCGGCGCGCAGTTTCATCTCATCCAGCACCACGTATTCGGTCTTGGGGATGGAGATGCTGTCACGCACCATCTTGATCTTCTTTTCTTTGGCAGGCTTGGCTGCAGGTTTTGCAGCCACTTTGGCGGCAGGCTTGGCGGCAGCTTTGGCTGCGGGCTTAGCTTCGGTTTTGGCTACAGGCTTGGCGGCAGCTTTGGCTACGGGCTTAGCGGCCACCTTGGCCTTGGCTTTCGGTTTGGCAGGAGCGGCCTTCTTCTCTACGGCGACGTCCGCTTTCTTGGCCGGAGCCTCAGCCTTCTTTGCCACGGGCTTGGCAGCAGCCTTTGCGGCTGGTTTGGCAGCAGCCTTAACTGCCGGCTTGCTCACGACAACCGGCGCAACTGCGGGTGCCGCCGGAGCAGCAGGGGTTGCGTTGGTGGTGACTTCGGCGTTGGCGATACTGTCTTGCATGGAGGGACTCCTAAGTGTTAAACGATGTGTATAGTTTATATCGTTTCAAAAGTTGGATTTGATTTTTCGCAAATTTCGCAAAAAAAAGCCGGCGGTAAGAATTTACCGTCGGCTACTTTGCTCAGCAGGCATTGCGCCACGGGTTATTTTTTGGTCGTGCGCTTGGCCGGAAAGAGGTCAGCGGGCAGCACCACGCCATTCGCTGCCTGGGCCAGCTTGAAGAACACATCGGTGTTGTCCTGCACGCCGGTGAAGCTCCAGGCACCGGGGCCGAAAGCCGACAGAGGGATGTCGGTCGCGGTATGCACTGCGCTGTCGCCTGGCACCTGGCCAGTGACCAGGAACTTGCCTTCGGTGTCACGGTTGATGGGGCCTGCCGGGTACACCGACAGTGGCTCCTTCTTCACAAAGGGCTGCTGGCTGTCTTGCAGCGGGCGGTCGTTGGTGCGGAAGTCCTCATAGCGGTCCGAGTTGGCGCCATAGCCCACCAGAATGCGGTAGTCGATGTCGGTGGTTTCGGGATAGCCGTCGGCGGCCATTTTGTATTTGGGGAAACCGGCTTGTTCGTAAATGCCGACCACCTTGTCGCGCAGGTTGGCCGTGCCACCTCCCTCACGCACCAATTCCTGCAGACGCGCATCGGTCACGCGTGAGCCACCAATCAGGGCTGCACCAGAGCACTCGTGGTCAGCGGTGATGATGACCAGTGTGTCGCCGTGCAGTTTGGCAAATGCCTGCACGCGGGCAATGGCGCGGTCAAACTCAATGGTGTCGAGCAACCAGCGCTCGGTGTCCATGTTGTGGGCCTGCTTGTCAATCGACGCGCCTTCCACCATCAGCACAAAACCGTTCTTCTGGCGCTCCAGCACGGCCAGTGCCTTGTCGGTCATCTCATCCAGCATGGGCTGGTCGGGCAGGCCATAGTCGTCCACCACGCGGCCGGTAACACCGCGTGCCTTGTTGCGTCGGCCATCAATCTTGTCCAGCGCCACGTTCATGTTGGAGTGGGCAAAGAGGCCCAGCAGTTTGTCGGTCTTGGCCGGGTCGATGCCGTCCAGCGCGGTCTTGTCCGCCGTGTAGCTGAAGCCCGCGCTCTGGAACTCGGCCAGCAGGTCACGCTCCTTGTCCATGGCGCCGGGTGCTGCGCCCCAGCGCTTGACGATCTCACTGGTGTGGGCATCGGTGGCGGAGAAGGCGTAGTCGGTCTTGTCACCGCGCGCCGAGCCTGGGGTGGTCGCCGGCACAAACCATTTGCGTCCGCCGCCCATCAACACCGAGAGTCCGGTGAGCTTGCGGTCGTCCAGAAACTGGTCGACGATGCCGGTGCCCGCGCCCCGGCTGCTGGTGTGCACGGCATTGCCTGCGGGCGTGGCGTCAAACACGTCGGCGGTGGTCACCAGGCCCAGTGCCTTGCCCTGGGTGCGGTGCAGGTATTCGCTCAGGTATTCAATGCGCGGATTGTCAAACGGCTCAACGGTGTCGTCAGGGAACACGCCCTCTTCATTGTTGTTGTTCTTGTTGCCCGACACGTAGCTGGTCATGCCGGGGGCCGAGTCGGTTACCACCGAGTTGAGCGAGGCGGTTTTCACCATGCCGGTGACCGGGAACGTGTCCATGGCCAGCGGCGTAATGGTCTTGCCCTGGGCATAACCGCCCGCCACGATGCGTGCGCCGGTGCGCTGTGCAGCGCCCATGCCGTCGCCCAGCAGGATGATGATGTTCTTCACCTTCTGGCCACCCGCGAGGAGCGGCACCACTTCAAAATTGCCAGTGGCGCTGACGCTTTGGCCATCGCTTTGCGTCGCCGTCACGGTCACGGTATGGATGCCGGGCTTGGTGGCGCTGAACGCGCGCACCGTGGCGATGCTGGCGTTGGTGGGTACTGCGGCCAGGCAGCCCGCAGCACAACTGCGCAGCGCGACGGTGGCGTCAACCTTTTTGCCATCGACGGAAAAGCTGGCTTCTGTAATCGACTTGGAGGCTTCGTCCGGGCGCACCGTGGCCTGCAAGTCAAAGCGTTGGCCCGGTAGAAAACGGGCGATCACCGGAGCTGCATTGCCGCTGGCAAACAGTTCGCTGGGGGGTGTCAGGCGACTGACCGTGGGAGCGGCGAACGTGCTGAACGTCGCCAGGCCCAACAGCGAGGCCGTGACGACCTGCAGTAGCGCGTGTCTCTTGGGTGGGTGGGTGTGTGTCATGGTGTGGTCCGGTTGAAAGGGGGTCAATGAACGTGTTGCAAGGAGTGCAGGTAATTGGTGACTTCAAAGGCATTCATGCCGCGGGTGGCTTCGGGCTGCAGATGCAGGCGCACCCAGGAGACGCGGCCATCTGTCTCTTCCAGACGCCCTACGCTGAGCACGCCGCTCAGTTCCAGCAGGCCACGCTGATGCGGCACGGCAAAGTCCTGTTGCTCGGGGGCTAAATAGACCATGACCCAGGCGGCGGGCAAATCGTCGGCGTCGCCGTCCGCGTGTTCACTCATGCGCACCGGGCGGGGTGTCAGCATGAAGTGACCCAACAGGGGTCGCTCCGCCTGCACCATATAGCCGTTCAGGCGGACCTGTTGGCCATCGGCCTTTTGCAGCGCCGGTGTTATCTCGGCGCCTTTGCTGCCCATGGGCATTTTGAAAAAGTCTGCGAAACGCAATAGCGGCGGGCTAATGGTTGTGGTCGCGGTTGCGGTTAGGTTTGCGGTGCTGGCCTGCGCTTGCTCTGTGGCTCGCTCTTGCGCCAGCACCTCGGCAGGTAAGGCCAGTGCCACCAGCAACCATGCGCACAGCCATGCTGCGCGGGGTCTTGGGGTACGCAAAAGTTCAAGTTTCATAGGCGGGAGAAAAAAGGTGGGTGTGTATGGCCTGATGGGCGCGGTGTGCCAGGGTTTTACGCGTATGGCCTTCAGCGCCAATGCATTCGCCAATGTGCACGCGCGCCTGAATGCTGGAGGTCGCCATGACGTCCTTAATCGACCCGACCAGCGTCATGTCGTCAATAAAGTGTGCGGCGGTGGCAGCTTTGCCGCTGTTGCGGTCGAGGTACTGCAGGCTCAGCAACTGCACCGGTGCCTGCGCGCGGATGGCGCTCTCGAAAATGTTGGCGTGAAAATCGCCCAGGTTTTGCCCATTGCTGCTGGTGCCTTCGGGAAACACCACCACGGCATAACCCTGGGCAATCGCCGCAGCGGTATCGTCCACCATGGAACGGGCAGAACGCGGGGATGAGCGGTCCACAAAAATCGTGGCACAGGCCTGTGCCAGATAGCCCACCACGGGCCAGTAACGCACCTCGGTCTTGGCTACAAAGCAGCCCGGCATCAGCGACTGCAGCACCAGAATATCCAGCCACGAAAGGTGGTTGCTCACCACCAGGCCGGAAAAGTCGGCTTGGGGAAGCTTGTTGCTCTGAACTTCGATTTCCAGGATGTCCAACAGCTGTTGCGCCCAGCGCTGTATGGCCTGCAGTTTCTGGGCCTTTTGCCAGCCGGGAAAACGCAGTGTGACGAGCCAGGCGCCACGGGCAAACTGCACAGCGATACCGATAGATTTCGCCAGCAATTTGACCGTACTAGAGCGGCGCAGACCGACCATTTGCGGTTGCATGGTCATGGTGCGCTGCGTGTGAAGATTACTTCTTGGCGGGTGGGATCAGCACCGTGTCAACGATGTGCACCACACCGTTGCTGGCGACGATGTCGGCGGTGGTGACGGCGGCGCTTTCGACGGTCACGAAGTCACCGGCTTTGGAGAGTTCCAGGTGGGCACCATTCAGGCTGGTGACCTTGGAGTTCTTCACATCGGCAGCCATGGATTTGCCTGCCACCACATGGTAGGTCAGCACATCTTTGAGCTTGTCGGGGTGGGCTGCCAGGTCTTCCATAGTCTTGGCGGGAACGGCCTTGAAGGCTTCATTGCTGGGAGCAAACACGGTGAACGGGCCGGCTGCGTTGAGTGCATCGCTCAAACCGGCACTGGCGATCAAACCGCTCAGGGTGCTCAGCGATGGAGTTTTCGCGATCGTTTCGGTCACGGTGACCGGGGCAGAAACGGTGGCACAGCCGGAGATCAAGGCGGCGAAGGAAATAGTGGCGCAAGCGACCAGGCTGCGGCGGCTCAGGGCGAAAGTGATATTCGACATCGAAGTGACTCCAGTTAAAAGCCCAGAGCGTATAAAGCTTTTGTGACAAAGATGTGTCAATTGGCGGGTGTTCACATGACAAAAGTGAAGTCACTGTGCCAAACTGCGCAAGTGGCCGTTGT
>CAIQEX010000162.1 GCA_903870955.1 uncultured beta proteobacterium | reverse complement strand
CTGGCTTCATTCAACGCCTTGGCTTTGAGTGGATGCGGCAATTCGTGCAGCAGGAAAAACAACACGTTCACATCCACCGACGCATCCGGCTGTTGCATGGCGGTGGCGTCATCCGAGATATAGCGAATCCGGCTTTCAAAGGCTTGCAGCTTGTCCTGTGCATTCAGCAATTCGTTGTTCACGATGTCACTGATCAGCACCTCGCTGGTGCCAGACTGCACGGCCGCTTCCACCACGCGGGGGATCACATTGCCAAAGGCGCAGGAGGTAATCAACATCCTTTTGCCCGCGAGATTGAGCCGCTGCAGGTCGGCCACGATGCGGGAAACCAGGCGCGGATACTGAAACAACAAAATGGCGGAGATCACCGGCTGGTAGTCAACGAACTTGATCAGCCGCATGTTGGAATAGATCGGATACACATGCGACGCCGCGTCTTGCTGGGGCGAAAAACTGCGCAATATCAGCGCGCCGCGTGTCAACACAAAGAAAAACAGCGCTGTGAGAAACAGGAAAACGGCAAGCGCAACAAACGCGGTGAGTACAAAAGTCTGCATGCTGGATGGGCTACAAGCCCCGTTATTTTGGTTGAAGCGGATTCCCGTGAAAAAACATTTTAGGTGGACAGCACGGGTCTAGCGGTAAGTGGCCAGGTGGATATTGGTTTCTGTACTGCGGATACCACTAATCAGCCGGATGCGCTCCAAAATCGCCGACAACTCCGTCATGCTGCGCGCCTCGATGGAGGCCAGCAGGTCCCAACGCCCATTGGTGTCGTGCAGTTCGGACACACCGGGCTCACCGAGCAGGCTGGAGATCACCAGCCGGGTCTGGTTGCCCTCGACCATCACACCCATCCAGGCACGGATACGCTCGGTTTCTACGTCAGGACGCAGGCGCACGGTGTAGCCATGGATCACGCCCGTGTCTTCCAGCTTGCGCAGGTGGTTGGTGACCGTGCCGCGCGAGACCTTGAGCTTGTGGGCCAGGTCCGCCACGTTCATGCGGGCGTTCTGGCGCAACAGCGCAATCAGTTCCTTGTCGGTGGCGTCCATGTCTCTCCAATTTGTGCATTTCGTCAATAAAGTATGTCATTTTGACAAAAGTTTGCCGTTTTATGTACATAGTTGGCTATTTTCATTCACATGGCAGAGCGCGACACTTCCTTCAACACACACACGAGGAGTGACACCATGAACTTTCTGACCCAAACCAACGCCCCAGTCCACACCGCTTTCCTGAGCCCGCAGCATGTCGCCGAAATCGTGCAGACGCGCGGTCTGGCACAGGTGTTTGCTGGCATGGTGGAGACCCTCCGCGCCGACTTTCTGCGTTGGAACGAGTTTGACAAGACCGCCCGCGTCGCCAGTCACTCGGCCAACGGCGTGATCGAACTGATGCCAATTGCCGACGCCAAAACCTACACCTTCAAGTATGTGAACGGCCACCCCGGCAACACCTTGCGCGGCCTGTCCACGGTGATGGCCTTTGGCGTGCTGGCCGACGTGGATACGGGCGTCCCGCTGCTGGTGAGTGAGCTGACCCTGACCACCGCGCTGCGCACCGCCGCCACCTCGGTCATGGCGGCACAGGCGCTCGCGCGCCCGGACAGCCGCGTGATGGCGCTGATCGGCAACGGCTCGCAAAGCGAATTTCAGGCCCTGGCATTTCATACCCAGATGGGCATTGAAGAACTGCGCCTGTATGACATTGACGAAGCTGCAACCGCCAAGCTGATGCGCAACCTGGCCGGCACCAGCCTGCGCCTGGTGAAGTGCAGCAGTGCTGCCGATGCCGCGCGTGGTGCCGACATCATCACCACAGTGACGGCCGACAAGACCCTGGCCACCATCATCACCCCCGACATGGTGCGCCCCGGCATGCACATCAACGGCGTCGGTGGCGATTGCCCCGGCAAAACCGAGTTGCATGCCGACGTGCTGCACATGGGTCCGGTGTTTGTGGAATACGCGCCGCAATCGCGCGTGGAAGGTGACGTGCAACAAATGCCTGGTGACTTCCCGGTAACCGAGTTGTGGCAGGTGCTGAACGGCAGCGCCACGGGCCGCACGTCCGACGCGCAGGTGACGGTGTTCGACTCCGTGGGCTTTGCCCTGGAAGATTATTCCGCCCTGCGCTTTATGCGCGAGCAGGCGATTGCGTTGGGCATTGGTGAGCCGTTGCCCTTGATTCCTGTTCTGGCCGACCCGAAGAATCTGTTCTCGGCGTTGGGCGCACCGGCTTCGGCATTGGCAGCCCATCCACCCGTGGCACCCATGACGCAAGTGACGCAAGGGACGCAGGCGGCAGAACACCTCGCCTGAAGGCACCCGGCAGCATAGACAAAACGGCACAAGCCATGGCCTACTTGGGCGCATGAATCGCCAGGTTTTTGACTTTTTACTGCTGCCCGAGTTCTCCTTCATCGGCTTTGCTGCGCTGGTCGAACCGCTGCGTATTGCCAACCGCTTCAAGCCCGGCGCATACCAGTGGCGCATGGTCTCGATGGACGGCTTGCCGGTGACGGCCAGCAACGGCATCGACCTGCATCCGCAGGCCCGGCTGGAAGACCCCAGTGACGCCAGCGTGGTGTTTGCCATTGCCAGCTTCAACCCGCTGCAGCATTTCACCCCGGCCATGGGCCGCCTGCTGCAAAAGCACGTGCAGCAAGGCACCCACCTGGGTGCCATCGACACCGGTTGCTTTGTACTAGCCGAGGCCGGGCTGCTCAAGGGCGAGCGCGTCACCCTGCATTGGGAAGCGGTGCCGGCCTTTCAGGAACGCTACCCGCTGATCCACGTGCAGGGCGAATTGCGCTTCACGCTTTCGCCATCACTCATGACCTCCGCCGGCGCTATGGCCAGCGTGGACCTGATGCTCGAAGTCATCAGCCGCGACCACGGCAATGCGCTGGCACTGCTGGTGTCCGAGCAACTGGTCAGTGGCTGGGTGCGCGACCGGGCCGACCACCAGCGCCTGCAAATTTCAGCGCGCTACAAGGTGCACAACGCCAAGGTCGTGCAAGTCATCGAGCACATGGAGCAGCAGCTTGAAGCACCGCTGTCCAGCGACACTTTGGCCGCCCAAATCGGGGTGACACGGCGACAACTGGAACGCCTGTTTCAAGACCATCTGGAGGTCAGCCCGTTGCAGTTTTATTTGCGCCTGCGCCTGGAGCGCGCCCGGCACTTGCTGCGCCAGACCAGCATGGGGGTGATCGAGATTGGCCTGGCCTGCGGCTTTGCTTCGGCCTCGGCATTTTCACGCGCCTACCGCAGGCAATATGCCGTGGCCCCCAGCGAGGACCGCAAGGAAAAGCCGCACCGGCAATAAGTGGCAGGCTGCCTTTATGATGACTTTTCGCCGATTCAAACCAACCCGCACACCTGTGCTGCGGACACCATCAGGGGGTCGAATATGAACATCCAGGTTGCGGAGACGCCATCGCGAGTACGCGCGCAAGTCAGTCCGGAGGAGTGGGAGCAGCGGGTAAATTTGGCCGCCTGCTATCGGCTGGTTGCCCTCTACGGCTGGGATGACCTCATCTTCACCCACATATCGGCGCGCGTACCCGGGCCGGAGCACCATTTTCTGATCAACCCGTATGGCCTGATGTTCAATGAAATCACGGCCTCCAACCTGGTGAAGATTGATCTGGACGGAAAAAAGGTAGCAGACAGCCCCTACGACATCAACCCGGCGGGCTTCACCATTCACAGTGCCGTGCACGCGGCGCGCGAAGACGCCAACTGTGTGTTGCATGTCCATAGCGTCAATGGCGTGGCCGTTTCGGCGCAGGAAGAGGGCGTGCTGCCTTTGTCCCAGCATTCCATCTTTGTCCTGTCGTCTCTGGCGTATCACGACTATGAGGGTGTTGCGCTGGAGGCCGATGAGAAACCCCGACTGGTGCGCGACCTGGGCGACAAACGCTTTCTGATGCTGCGTAACCACGGCTTGCTCACGGTGGGGCGCTCGGTGGCTGAGGCCTTTGTGGCCATGTACTTCTTCGAGACGACCTGCATGATGCAGGTGCGGGCGATGGCGGGTGGCGCGCCCTTGCGTCGCATCAGTCAAACGATTATTGAGGGTGCGCAGCGCCAGATGGAGGTGGTGACCCGTGGGGCGGGCTTCGGGCTGGCCTGGCCGGCTTTGCTGAGGCGACTGAACACCGCTGCTGCGGGTTATGACGCGTGAGGCTTGAGGGATGACAAGACTCCGAATCACGGTTCTGGGGAGTGGCTCGGTTGGGCTCGCTGTTGCCGCAACCTATGCGCTGGCAGGCGTCGACGTCACGGTGCTTGCGAGAGGGTCAGCAAGAGGGTCGACGTTAGAGCTGTTGCGGCAAACCGGTATCACCGTGACCGGAGTGGCCGGTGCTCACCACAGAACGGCTGGGGCTCCGCAGACGAAGCGCGCGCGATCCTCCCGGCTGGCGTTGGGATCTTCTCAAGCATCATGATGATCGGCATCGAGCGGCGAACCCCTGCGCATATCAATGTCAATGTGCAGGCGAGCCCGATTCGCGTGGGAACGCTTTTTGGATGCGCCGCCGATGGCATGCGCTTGGCCGTGCAACAAGGCCAGACGGGTTTTCTGCCGATGGTTTATGAAGACAACATCGAAGCGGCAATTCTCAATAAATTCCTGTTCAACAGCTGCCTCAACGCCCTGGGCGCATTGACAAAAATGACCTACGGGGAACTGGTCACCAACCCGAGCACCCGACACCTGATTACCCACATTGCCGACGAAATAATACAAGTCGTTCAGCTGGAACGTAACTACCGCCTTGCTGCAAACGGTGTCGACTATGTCGAAAATTCTCTGCTGCCTTTGGTGATTCCGAAGGGTGCGGCCCACCGCTCATCCATGCTCCAGGATGTCGAGGCCGCAAGGAGAACCGAAATTGACTACCTCAATGGCGCCGCCGTCCGCATGGGCCATTCGCGCGGCATTGCCACACCCTACAACGATGGAGTCTCGAGTCTGATACGCGCGCGAGAGAGCGGCTCAATGTCAGGGTGATCTGCACTTCTATCTCTCTGACCTGGATTCTTGCGCCTTGAAGCTCGCATCAATCAAGCGACCGCGCAATAGTTGAATACAGAACAGCGGGCTCTACCGGCTTGGTGACAAATGCATTCATGCCGGCGGCGATACATTGCCGCTTGTCGTCCACAAAAGCGTTGGCTGTCATGGCGATGATGGGCAATTTGCCAGTGTTCTCCAACTGACGAATGCGGCGCGTCGCCTCCAGTCCGTCCATACGGGGCATCTGCATATCCATCAGGATAAGTCCGTAGGTATTGTTTCGCGCCATCTCCAACGCTTGGACACCGTCCTTTGCGGTATCCACCATGAAGCCTGCGTCCTCCAGCAGGATCAGGGCGATTTCGGTGTTGACCTCATCATCCTCAGCCACCAACACGCGAAGCCCTGCATGCCGTGCGCGCAGGACATTGATGGCATTGCCATCCGGCTTTTCAGCCTCAAAAACCTGCGCT
>CAIQEX010000161.1 GCA_903870955.1 uncultured beta proteobacterium | reverse complement strand
GGGCACCGCCGGGTACACCGTCACCGCTGACGCTTGCAGCGCCAACCAAGTCTCACCGCTGGCTTTGGCGGCATTCAAAAATGCTTGTGCGGCTTCTTGTGTGCGCCCCTCTGCGCGCAGCAGCGCCTGAAAACTGAACGGCGGCAAACACGCCTGACGGCGCTCGGTCAGTTGCTGCTCGGCAAAACCGGCGAAATCATGCTGCTTCAAACTTTCAAACAACGGGTGCGCCGGATGAAAAGTCTGCACCCACATTTCACACGCCTGATCGCGGGTCAGCGTCGCATCCCGCCCGGCGCGTCCGGCTGCTTGCAGTAGCAAGGCAAACAAACGCTCGGGGGCGCGGAAATCACTGGAAAACAAGGCGTTGTCGGGGTTGATCGCAGCCACCAGGGTGATGCGCCGAAAGTCGTGGCCCTTGGCAATCATCTGCGTGCCAACCAGCACGTCCACTTCGCCGGCATGGACTGCTGCAAGTTGGGTTTCCAGCGTGCCCTTCAGCCGCGTGCTGTCGGCATCAATTCTGGCAATGCGCAAAGGTGCGCCATCCGGATGCTCGGCGCTTACCGTGCCAGGGCGGCGCACGTCGGCCAGCAATTCGCCCAGCTGCTCTTCCAGTTGTTCGGTGCCGCGGCCCATCGGCTCGATGTCGACATTGCCGCAAGCAGGGCAGGCGCGCGGCACGCGCTCCGTAAAGCCGCAATGGTGACAGCGCAGGGTGCGGTCGATTTTGTGAAACACGCGAAAGGCGGAGCAATGCGGGCATTCGCTTTTCCAGCCGCAGTCGGCGCAGTGCAGCACGGGCGCATAGCCACGCCGGTTCAAAAAGACCATGCATTGTTCGCCACGCGCCACCCGCTCGCGGATGGCGTCCAGCAGAGGGAGCGAGAAAACTGCCCGGCGCGGCTGGTGGTTCATGTCGACCCGGCGCACCAGGGGCAGACCTTCGGGAGTGCCGGATTTCACGCGCATGGCGTCGCGCGCTGCATTGCCGCTGCCGGCTGGCACAAGCCCGGTTTCGCCGGTATTGTCCGCGCCGATAGGCGGAAGCGCTTTGCCAATCCGGCTGGGCATGTGCAGGCGCTGGTAACGCCCGCCTTCTGTTGCCGGGCGACTCAGGTACCAGCTCTCTAGCGAAGGTGTGGCTGAGCCCAGAATGACTTTGGCGTTTTCCAGCTTGCCCCGGTAGACGGCGAGGTCGCGCGCCGAGTAGCGCGCACCTTCGCTGCTTTTGTAGCTGGGGTCGTGTTCCTCGTCCACCACGATCAGGCGCAGTGCGGGCATGGACGCAAACACCGCCATGCGCGTGCCCAACACAATGCGCGCGCTGCCGTTGTGGGCGGCCAGCCAACTCTTCAGGCGCTGTGGGTTGGTCATGCCGCTGTGCAGGGAAACCACGGCCAGCTCGCCATAACTTGGGGCGAAGCGGGCCAGAAAGCGCGCCTCCAGTTGCGGTGTCAGGTTGATCTCGGGCACCATGACCAGGGCCTGCGTATCGGGGTCGCGCGCGAGCAGTTCGGCCACGGCGTGCAAATACACCTCGGTCTTGCCGCTGCCGGTGGCACCAAACAGCAGGAATGGCCCGCTTTGCGATTGAATCGCTGCCAGCACCAAGGCCTGTTCGGGGCTCAATGCCTGCGGCGTTTGGGCCTCATTGCGTGCAGCGGACTGCACCGGCTTGCGCTTCAGCCGGCGCTGCATCTGGAGCGGTGAAAGATCGCGCAACTGGGGAGGTAGCGCCGCCAGCGCTACTTCACCCACGGAACGCTGGTAATAGTGGGCCGCAAACGTCACCAATTGTTGCCAAGCCGCTCCGAGTGGTGCGATACCTTCCAGGGTGCCGGCGATATCACGGATTTTTTCAGGGTCGATTTCGCCTGTGGCATCCGCTGCACTGGGCTCCCAGACCAGACCCAAGGTTTCACGCTTGCCCAACGGCACCCGCACCAAGGTGCCCGGTGCCAGCGGTTGGGGGCTGCGATAGGTCAGCACCGGACCCATCGAGGAGTGCGCTGGAGTCTGGACTAGCACGCACAACCAGGTGTTCATGGGTAAATTAATAGAAACGTGTGGCGGGCCATCGGATCATGATTGCGAGGCACCGCTAAGCCTGTTTGTTGATGTGAAACTTAGGAAAGTGAGCTAAGTGCTTGATTTACAAGCCGTTTGTGATTCAGCCTGTTTTCTGTGGATAACTTTGTTTATATCTTCCGTTGAGTCTCGCTAAAGCCTTGTGGCACAAGGCTTTAGTTGAATTGCCCGAAAAAAAAGCAAAATTTAAAACCTATATAAATCAATGACTTACAAGCGCTATTGAGTTTGTAGCAGTCCGTGTTCATTTTTCGCATTGCTGCTCTGCCGCATGACCATTTTTGTGCATAAGTAATGCGTGACAGGCTTGCGCGATGGCCAAAATGTGGTATGAATTTCAGGATCTTTGGGCTTTTGAGTGTTTGTGCACGGCCTCTACCAGTGCCGCCACATTTTCCGGCGGTGTGTACTGGCTGATGCCATGACCGAGGTTGAAAATGTGCGTTGGGCCGGTCCCTGTGCCCTGGTAGGGCGTGCCGAAGCTGTCCAGCACGCGGGCCACTTCAGTGGCAATCTGGGCCGGTGGCGCAAACAGCACATTGGGATCGATGTTGCCCTGCAATGCCTTACCGGGGCCGTTTTCGGCACCGCCGACGAGCGCGCGCGCGGCACCCAGATTGACGGTCCAGTCCAAACCCAGCACTTCGCAATCCAACGGCGCCATTTCTTTCAGCCACAAACCACCACCCTTGGTGAAAACCAGGCGTGGCACGACCTTTCCGTCGACGCCCGTGCGCTTGAGTTGGGCCAGCACGCGCTTGGTGTATTCCAGGGAGAAATTCTGGAATGCGCCATCCGCCAGCACACCGCCCCAGCTGTCAAAAATCATCACGGCCTGGGCACCTGCATCGATCTGCGCGTTCAGGTAAGCGGCGACTGCGTCGGCATTGATCGCCAGAATTTTGTGCATCAAATCCGGGCGGGAATACAGCATGGATTTGACTAGGCGGTAGTCGTCCGATCCTTTTCCTTCGACCATGTAGCAGGCCAGCGTCCATGGGCTGCCGGAAAAACCGATCAGCGGCACGCGACCATTCAAAGCTTTGCGGATGGATGTGACGGCATCAAACACGTAGCGCAGCTTGTCCATGTCCGGCACTTCGAGCTTGGCCACAGCGGCTTCGTCGCGAACGGCAGTGGCAAAACGCGGGCCTTCGCCCTGGGCAAAGGTCAGTCCCAGACCCATCGCGTCGGGCACCGTCAGAATGTCAGAGAACAGAATGGCGGCGTCCAGCGGGTACCGGTCCAGCGGCTGCAGCGTGACTTCAGTCGCGTAGTCGGTGTTGGTGGCCAAACCCATGAAGCTGCCGGCTTTGGCACGCGTAGCGCAGTATTCGGGCAGGTAGCGGCCGGCTTGGCGCATCAGCCACAAAGGCGTGTAAGGGGTTGCCTGGCGCATGCAGGCGCGCAAAAAGGTGTCGTTCTGGAGCGGGGCAAATGCGGTCATGGTTTTAGGCTTGGATCAAAAGTTGGATGCCAACATTGTCGCAGGGAGAAAGCGCAAACGGTTTGGCCCAACATCGTTGAAGGTCGGATCGGGTGGGTTTACAGGTTTGCCAGTGCCGAGCGCAATTCACCCACGCCCAGAATTTCGGACATCACCACGGGTGCCTTGCCACTTTGGTAAATCACGTAAACCGGTACACCGCTGCGGCCCAGGCTGCTTAAGGCCTGGCTGATGGCGGGATCGCGGCGGGTCCAGTCGGCGCGCAGCAGGGTTACCTTTTTTGCGCTGAAGTCTGCCAGCACGTCGGCATTTACGAGCGTGGTTTTCTTGTTGTATTGGCAGGTTATGCACCAGGCTGCGGTGAAGTCCACAAACACCGGTTTGCCGGCTGCCAGTTCGGCATCGACACGCCCCGGAACCCAGGCTTGCCAGCTGAGCGCCTGGGCCGTGCCGGTTGTAGTGGGCGCGGAAGAATCCTCAAGCCTGAAAACAATTGGACCAATCGCAAAGGCGAGCCAGAGCGTGGCAACCAATGACAGACTGCCCAGCACGGTGCGGCTGCGCCCAGACAAACCGAGCGACCAGACCAGCAGTGCCAGACATAACAACAGCGCCAGCAGACTTGCGGCCCCGTCCACTCCGGTCAAGTGCCCCAAGACCCAGAGCAACCAGACCACTGTGGCCCACATGGGAAAGGCCATGAAGCGCCGTAACGTATCCATCCATTGGCCTGGTTTGGGCAGTACCCGGCCCAGTGCCGGTATCCAACTTGCTGCCAGATACGGCAGTGCCAGGCCGAGGCCGAGTGCGGCAAAAATGCCCAACGCCTGTGCGGCAGGTAGTGCAATCGCGTAGCCCAGCGAGGCGCCCATGAACGGTGCGGTACACGGCGAGGCAATCGCCACGGCCAGCACGCCCGACAAAAAGGCGTCACCCAACGGATGGCGCAACTGAGCCGAAGCCAGATTGCCGGGCAGCAAGTTGCCCACTTCCAGCAGCCCCATCAGGTTCAGGCCGATCAGCGTGAATAGCAGGGCCAGCACCGCAATCACCGAAGGGGATTGCAATTGAAAGCCCCAGCCCAGTTGCTCACCGCCCGCGCGCAGAGCCAGCATCAGGCCACCCAGGGCCAGGAAAGACAGCACCACGCCTGCCGTATAGGCGAGCCCTTGCGCCCGGTGGCTGTGCTTTTCGCTGGGCTTGGTGAAGGCCAGCACCTTGATGGCCAGCACCGGGAAGACGCAGGGCATCAGGTTCAGGATCATCCCGCCCAACAAAGCGGCCGCCAGGGCCAACGCAAAGGTGCCGAGGCTCTGGTCCGGCGCAGCGGGTGGGGCAATCGGGGTGCTGGGCGTGGTGCTTAGAGTGGGCAAAGCGGGCGCAGCGCCTGCAACCATCGGCCCGTTGTTCAGCGCAGGCCACGTGCCTTGAACCGTTGCCTCGGTTCTTAAACCTTTGTCGCCCAGTGCCAGCACAAAAGCCAGGTTCGACGGGGCCTCGCTGCGCATGCCCGACAACGCAATGGTGCTGGACCACGAGCCATCGTTTTGCCACTTTTGCGCTGCGCCGTCGGTGGTGGAGGGCGAGCGTGCGGTTTCGATAATGTCGGCGGTTTCGACAAAGGCATTGATATTTTTGCCGCGCCAGGCTTCAGGCAGACCTTGCACCGTCAAGGTCAGTCCGCCTTTGTCCACATGGACTTCTGATTTTCCGGTCAACGCGACAGGCTGGGCCGCGCGGGCTTTTTCAAAGTCGGCGGCGTGCAGGGCGGTGGAGCCGTGCAAAGGCACTTGCAGTACAAAGTTGCCATCCTGCGGCACGCACTCCTGTTTGCACACCAGCCAGGAGGCGGACAGCTTGACTTCCAGGTTGTCTGCGCCAGCGGCAGGACTGAAGGTCTTGCTGACGGTCAGTGGCACCGGCAACAGTACCGTGCCTTCGTAGCCAAAATTGGCCAGCGAGCCGATGCGAATTTTTTGCGGTGTGGGCCAGGCAATGTCACCCGCCGTCACGCCGGCAGGCAGAGTCCATTGCATGTGTGTGGGCAGACCGGAGTCGCCGGCATTTTTCCAGTAGGTATGCCACTCGGGTTGGTGCGCCAACTGCAGCCCGACCCAGACGGCTTTGTCGGCACCGATGCCATCGGGTGCGAAGGCCACCAGTTCAGCGCGCACTTGCTGGGTCTGTACAACGGCACTGGCACTGCTGCCTGCACCCCCACCCCCGGCAGCGGGCTTGGCGAACTGGGCCAAGGCGCTATTTTGAAAGGCTCCAAGCGCCAGCAAAACAACCGCCAGCCGCAGTGCAAAGCGTGAGAAAAGGGAGGTCGATAGCCGGTTCATATGGAGTGACGTGCGCAGCATGGGCACTAACGTGAAGAATAATGAATTGGGATTCCTGTGCGCATAACGCCAGCTCGTATTGTCGCCTTAGTCGGTTTTGGCTGCTGAGTCGGTAAAAACGGCCGGCAATTTCTTGGGGGCGCGGATGCGCAACTGCTTGTTCACGTTTTCCTGCCCGAACACCACTTCGATGTCTGCGACCGCAACGCCAAACAGCGGCGCCAGAAAGCGCACCATGTGGTCGGTGGCCTTGCCGTCTCGCGGTGCCGCCGTCACGCTGATCTTGAGCTGCGTACCCTTGGGCTTGCCGATCGCATCTTTGCTGGCAGAGGGTTTGCCCAACACATTGAGTACCAGCACATCACCGTCCCAGCCAAAGAAGGTGTCGCCCGTGGAATTGCGCGGTGCCTTCGTCGCAGGCTCGGCTTTTGTCTTGGTGACTGCTTTGGATGTCGCCTTGGAGGGTTGCTTGGATGCCATGCTTTGATAATACGACCATGCCCGCTCGCATTATTCTCGCCACCCTGAACGCCAAGTACATCCACGCCTCGCTGGGTTTGCGCTATTTGATGGCCAATATGGCGCGCCATGGCGGCGCCGATATGGCTGCCATCACCAGCCTGCAGGAGTTCACCATTCAGCGCCCGGCGCAGCAAATTGTCGACGCGTTGCAGCAGTCGTGGAGTGATTCCGATGAAGAAGGCTATGTCGGTAAAGAGGGCGTGCGGGTGGTTGGTTTTGGCGTCTACATCTGGAACGTCGTGCAGACCACCGAAGTCATTCGCCTCCTCAAAAGTCAGTGGCCACAGGTCAAGGTGGTGTTGGGTGGACCCGAGGTCAGCCACGAGTGGGCAGAGCAGGAAATCTTTCAGTTGGCCGACCACCTGATTACCGGTTGGGGCGATGTGAGTTTCCCCAAGCTGTGCCGCGCCCTGGTGCAGGGCCCGCAGCCGCTGATGAAAGTGATCGCTGGCGAACAACCTCCGTTGGATGACGTGGAATTGCCGTATGACCTCTACAGTGCCACCGACCTGGCGCAACGCGTGCTGTACGTGGAAGCCTCACGCGGCTGCCCTTTTAAATGCGCGTTCTGCCTGAGCGCACTGGACAAGACGGCTTGGGCCTTCGACCTCGAGGCGTTTCTTGCTGCGCTGGCCAAGCTGGTCGAGCGTGGGGCGCGCAACTTCAAGTTTGTCGACCGCACCTTCAACCTGAAGGTGGAAACTTCGGTGCGCATTTTGCAGTTCTTTCTGGACCGCTTGAAGGCCGCGCCTGAAGAGAGCCTGCATTTGCATTTTGAGCTGGTGCCCGACCATTTGCCAGATGCCTTGAAACACATGGTGGCGCAATTTCCTGCCGGTGTGCTGCAGTTCGAGATCGGTATCCAGTCGTTCAACCCGGCGGTTCAAAGTCGCATTGCGCGCCGGCAGGACAACGCCAAAACCGCTGACAACATCGGTTGGTTGCTCGAGCACAGCCAGGCGCATCTGCATACCGATTTGATCTTTGGTCTGCCGGGTGAAAGCTGGGAGAGCTTTGCGCAAGGCTTTGATCGCCTGTATGCGCTGGGTCCGCACGAAATCCAGTTGGGGCTGCTCAAGCGCCTGCGTGGCACGCCGCTGGCCCAAACCAGTTTGCCCGGAACGTTGGCAAAGGACGGCATGGATTACGCCGAACAGCCGCCGTATACCGTGCTGCAAACGGATGCGGTCAGTGCGGAGCAGGTGCAACAATTCACGCGTATGGCACGCTACTGGGATTTAGTGGTCAACTCCGGCCGTTTTGGCCAGAGCAGCCGTTTGCTGCTGCAAGGCACCAGCGCTTTCGAAGCCTGGGCGGCCTTCTCAGAATGGCTGTGGCGGCGCAGCGCCAGCACCCACCAATTGACACCCGAAGCGTTGCTGGATGCCGTGTTTGACTACCTGACGGTTCAGCGTGCGTTGCCCGCTGAAACGGTGCGCCAGGCCTTGCTTGCCGACTACCTGGCCAGCGGTGCACGCTCCAATCCGCAAGCCTTGCAGGGGCTGCTGCCACGCCGCGAAAAGGCGACAACGGCCAGGAAAACCATCGCGCAACGCCAGCAACGGCATCACGCTCTAAGATAGAAGCCATGAGAACCACATCACGATTCTGGGCCGACTGGACCGCACGCGACTTTGCGCAGGCGCATAGCCATGGCCGCATGGCGCAGACCATCGCCATCCTGCCCGTGGCGGCTACGGAACAGCATGGCCCGCATCTGCCCCTGACCGTGGATACGGCACTGGTGGAGGGCGTGATCACGGCTGCATTGCCGCATATCGCGGCCGATGTGCCGGCGCTGTTTTTGCCGACGCAGGCTGTGGGTTTCAGCCCCGAGCACGCGGCCTTTGCCGGCACGCTCACGCTGAAGGCGGAAACACTGCTGCGCCTGTGGACGGACATTGGCGAGAGCGTCGCCTCCGCCGGTGTGCGCAAATTGGTGTTGT
>CAIQEX010000160.1 GCA_903870955.1 uncultured beta proteobacterium | reverse complement strand
GCTTCAAGCCCGGCATGAAGGTGTCAGACATCCTGACCGACCTGCACCAACTCCTGCCCGGCAGCTACTGGCAGCAAGTTAACCAGGGCAGTTTGGCGCAGCAGGGCGACAAGGCCCGAGAAAAAGCGCTAGCCAAAGAGTCCGATCCTGTGTTCAAGTTGAACGAACTCCAAGGCAACCGCCCCCTGGAGCCAATCCTCAGCAAACCGTTGTCAGCCGCCAGCTACTCGCGCCCCGAAGTCAACCTGCACTACGCCACCATCCAGCGGCTGGATGCCTCGCGCCTGCGCACCCGCACCCTGGCCTTCAACCTCACCAAAGCCATTGAGAAAGACCCCCAAGAAGACCTGCTGCTGCAAAGCGGCGACATCGTCACCGTCTATAAGCCGGGTGATGCCGGTGCCGACACGCTGGACAGCGTGTTTATCACCGGCGACGCGGTGGGCGGTTCGCAGCGCTTTGTCTGGCGTCCGGGCTTCACGGTGAAGGACATCATCCCCAGCGCCCAATGGCTTATCGAGTATTACAACTACTGGCAGCGCCCAACGGGCAAAGCCCTGCGCGATGACATCAACTGGGATTACGCCCAAATCATCCGCCGTGTGCCCGCCACCCTTAGCAGCCAGGCCATCACCTTTAACCTGGCCAATGCCGTGCTGCGCGAGCAGCCCGCCAACAACATCGTGCTGCAACCCGGCGACCAGATCAACTTGTTCACCACCAGCCAGGTGCCCCAGCCCATTGCCAAGCGCCAGCGCATGGTGACCGTGGCTGGCGAAGTGGCAGTGCCCGGTGTGTACCAGGCGGATGAAGGCGAGAGCCTGGCCCAACTCATACGCCGGGCCGGTGGCTTTACCGCCGATGCCTATGTGTATGGCACAGACTTCAGGCGCGAAAGCACCCGCATCAACCAGCAAGAAAACCTCAACCGCCTCATCAAGCGCTACGAGCAACAAATCCAGGCGGACAGCACAAAGCGCCTGCAAAACACCACCACTGTTAGCAGCCAGGACCAAGCCGCAGCTATTCAGGCCGGCCTTCAAGCCGACCAATTGCGTCTGGCCAGCCTGCGCAAGCTGCAAGCCACAGGCCGCGTCGCCCTGGGCCTGGAGCCCAATCACCCCAAGCTCCCGCAGTTGACACTGGAAGATGGCGACACCATCACCATCCCCTCGGTGCCTGCGTTTGTGGGTGCTTTTGGCGCGGTGTACAACGAGAACGCCATCCTCTACAAACCCGGCATGGCCGTGCGCGATGTGGTTCGCCAAGCCGGCCTGACCAACTACGCAGACGAATCCGAGCTGTATGTCCTGCGGGCCGATGGCACGGTGCAAAGTGGCTCTAGCGGAAGCATCTTCAGCTCCAGCAATAACAGCCTCAGCATCATGCCCGGCGACACTGTCGTGGTGCCCGAAAAGGCCGACCGCGAAACTGCCTACTCCGCCTTTGTGCGCGGCGCCAAGGACTGGACCGCCATCCTGGCCCAGTTTGGCCTGGGTGCAGCGGCCTTCCGCTCGCTGGGCTACTAAGGAAGCGGCACGCACCATGACCGATTCCAATGTGAACATTCCCGTTGAAGCTGAGGACGAAATCAGCCTGCTCGACCTGCTGCAGGTAGTGGCCGACAACCTGCGCCTCTTGGTGCTGGTGCCACTGCTGGCCGGGCTGCTGGCTCTGGGCATCAGTTTTTTGGTAACCCCCACCTACACTGCCACCACGCGTTT
>CAIQEX010000159.1 GCA_903870955.1 uncultured beta proteobacterium | reverse complement strand
ATCCCCTTTGACCTCAATGCCTTACTCAAAGCCGCAACTGCCCTTGAACAGTGCGTTTTCACACTGCCTTGTGAACACCCCATTGCGGATGCTGTCTCAGCAACGTCCATTTCCTCCCAATAACGCATCAGGAATGCTTCTCGTTGACGAGCGGGAAGCTCCTGCACCTCAGCCTCAATCGTACGCAATGTTTGTGCCCGATCGGTGATACTTTCAGCACTTTCTCCCAAGTCTGAGCCAGAAGATGCGTCCAACGATTCCAAGAGGTTGAAGTCTTCGTCATCGTTACTGGATTCAAAATCGCTCATGTTTGAAAACAGCGCGTTCTGTACCTTTTGCCGACGAAACCAGTCAAGCGTACAGTTTGAAAGAATACGCTGAAAAAGCATGGGTAGCTCGGTCACAGGCTTGTGACCATAGTGCTCCGCTAGCTTCATCATGCTGTCTTGCACGATATCCAGAGCGGATTCCTCATTGCGAACGTGATAGATCGAGCGCTTAAAGGCCCGCTTTTCTACGCTTTTCAGGAATTCACTAAGTTCGGAATCGGTTGCCAAGACAAAAGGTTCGCTGGGAAAAGACGCATTATCACATTTGCAGCCTGGAAAATTCCTGGGTCGCTTCCAGTTTGATCTACGACAGTGCGATAATCCGAGTTGCTCATCAAAAGGCAAACGGGTCCCGGTCCGGCGCGTTATTCACTGCGCCCATGTCTTGGTCCTTAAGTTCTGACGCGACGCCAAAAGTGTTTGCGAAGGAGCACCCAAGGTTTTTCGTTAGAGAAATTCACAAAGGTTTATCATGGAAATATCAAAAGCTGAAATCGCTTCAGCGGCTACGGCCGCACAAAAATCCGCACCTATTCCTGAACTTCGTGGTGCAGAAGTTCTAGTCAAAGCACTGCAGGCCGAGCATGTTAAGTACGTTTGGGGATACCCCGGCGGCGCGGTTTTGCATATTTACGACGCTTTCTTTAAGCAGGACACGATTCAGCATGTGTTGGTGCGGCATGAACAGGCCGCCGTTCACGCGGCTGACGGTTACGCACGCGCCACAGGCGAAGTCGGTGTGGCGCTCGTGACATCCGGACCCGGCGTAACCAATGCAGTGACAGGAATTGCGACGGCATATATGGACAGCATCCCGATGGTCATCATCAGCGGACAAGTCCCGACACATGCCATTGGCATGGATGCCTTCCAGGAATGCGATGCGGTAGGCATTACGCGACCCATTGTCAAACACAATTTTCTGGTCAAGGATGCCAAGGATCTGGCAGAGACGATGAAGAAGGCCTTCCACATCGCTCGTAGCGGACGGCCGGGGCCTGTTTTGGTAGATATTCCAAAGGATGTGTCCTTCAAAAAGGTGCCCTACGCGGGGTATCCAAACAGCGTCGAAATGCGTTCCTACAACCCGGTTCGCAAGGGGCACGGTGGACAAATCCGCAAGGCGCTACAGTTGTTGCTGGCTGCCAAGCGTCCCTATATTTACACCGGCGGTGGCGTATTGCTGAGCAATGCCTCGGCTGAATTGCGCACCCTGGTGGACATGCTGGGTTACCCAGTGACCAACACCCTGATGGGCTTGGGCGCCTACCCGGCCAGTGACCGAAAATTTCTGGGCATGTTGGGTATGCACGGCACGGTGGAAGCCAACAATGCCATGCAAAACTGCGACGTATTGTTGGCCGTGGGTGCCCGTTTTGATGACCGCGTGATCGGCAATCCGAAGCATTTTGCGCAAAACGAGCGCAAGATTATTCACATTGACATCGATCCGTCGAGCATCTCCAAGCGCGTGAAGGTTGATATCCCGATCGTCGGAGATGTGAAAGAAGTCCTCAACGAAATGATCGCCATGATCAAGGAGGCTTCGACCAAACCCGACGCCAATGCTTTGGGATCCTGGTGGGACACCATCGAAGGCTGGCGTAAGCGCGACTGTCTGAAGTATGACCATGGCAAGGGTGATGTCATCAAGCCGCAATTCGTGGTGGAAACTCTTTGGAATATGACCAAAGATGCCGATACCTACATCACTTCTGACGTGGGTCAGCACCAGATGTGGGCAGCGCAGTATTACCGTTTTGACGAACCGCGCCGCTGGATCAATTCAGGTGGTTTGGGGACCATGGGCGTAGGGATTCCTTATGCGATGGGCATCAAACTGGCCAAGCCTGAAAGTGAAGTTTTTTGCATCACGGGCGAGGGTTCTGTCCAGATGTGTATTCAGGAGCTTTCCACCTGTTTGCAGTACAACACCCCGATCAAGATTTGCTCATTGAATAACCGCTATTTAGGCATGGTTCGTCAATGGCAGGAAGTTGAGTACGAGGGTCGCTATAGCCACAGTTACATGGATGCCTTGCCCAACTTTGTAAAGTTGGCTGAGGCCTATGGGCATGTCGGTATGTTGATTGAGCGTCCGGAAGATGTGGAGCCCGCACTGCGCGAGGCGCGCAGACTGAAGGATCGCACGGTGTTTATGGACTTCCGCACCGACCCGACTGAAAACGTATTCCCCATGGTCAAGGCTGGCATGGGAATCACAGAAATGCTGCTTGGTTCGGAAGACCTCTAGTCAGCCCATCATTAACCTTACTTTTTGACGAATCTATTGACCGCCAAGCCCTGACGTTACCGCGTCGGGGGGAGGGCGGCGAAAAGAGGAATCTATATTTATGAAACATATCATTGCAGTATTGCTGGAAAACGAGCCCGGAGCACTGTCCCGTGTCGTGGGTCTCTTTTCAGCACGTGGCTACAACATCGAGTCGCTCACGGTGGCTCCGACTGAAGATCCCAGTTTGTCGCGCATGACGATTCAGACGGCGGGCTCTGATGACGTTATTGAGCAAATTACCAAGCATCTGAACCGCCTCATTGAAGTCGTCAAGGTGGTTGATCTGACGGAAGGCGCCTACATCGAGCGTGAGCTTATGATGGTCAAGGTGCGAGCGGTGGGCAAAGAGCGCGAAGAAATGAAGCGCATGGCGGATATTTTTCGCGGGCGCATTATTGATGTCACCGAGAAGAGCTACACCATCGAATTGACCGGCGATCAATCCAAGAACGATGCGTTCCTGGACGCGATTGAGCGCTCCGCCATTCTGGAAACTGTGCGTACTGGCTCCAGTGGAGTTGGGCGCGGTGAGCGCATTTTGCGCGTTTAAATTTTTACAACGGAGAGATGAAATGAAGGTTTTTTACGACAAGGATTGCGATCTGAGCCTCATCAAAGGCAAGACAGTCGCCATTATTGGTTACGGTAGCCAGGGCCATGCCCACGCACAAAACTTGAACGACAGCGGCGTGAAGGTTGTGGTCGGTCTGCGCAAGGGCGGCGCCTCATGGGACAAAGTTGCCAAGGCTGGTCTGACGGTTATGGAAGTGAACGATGCGGTCAAGGCTGCCGACGTGGTCATGATCCTGTTGCCTGACGAGCAAATTTCGGAGGTGTACAACAACAATGTCGCCCCCAATATCAAACAAGGCGCGTCTTTGGCCTTTGCCCATGGCTTTAATGTTCATTACAACCAGGTCGTTCCCCGCGAGGACCTGGATGTGTGGATGGTAGCCCCCAAGGCACCTGGACACACGGTGCGCAATACCTACACCCAGGGTGGTGGAGTACCCCACCTGGTCGCGGTGCACCAGGACCAGTCCGGCAAAGCCCGTGATTTGGCCCTGAGCTACGCGATGGCCAATGGTGGCGGCAAAGCAGGCATCATTGAAACCAATTTCAAGGAAGAAACCGAGACCGATTTGTTCGGCGAGCAAGCTGTCTTGTGCGGTGGTGCCGTAGAACTTGTAAAGATGGGTTACGAGACCCTGGTGGAAGCCGGTTACGCGCCCGAAATGGCCTACTTCGAATGCCTCCACGAACTCAAACTTATCGTGGATCTGATCTATGAAGGCGGCATCGCCAACATGAACTATTCGATCTCCAACAATGCTGAATACGGCGAGTACGTGACTGGCCCTGAAGTCATCAATGAACAAAGCCGCGAAGCCATGCGCAATGCACTGAAGCGTATTCAGACCGGTGAATATGCCAAGATGTTCATTCTGGAAGGCCGCACGGGCTACCCCAGCATGACTGCTCGTCGCCGTTTGACTGCTGAGCACCAGATCGAAGTGGTGGGTTCTAAATTGCGCGCCATGATGCCTTGGATTGCCAAGAATAAACTGGTGGACAAGACTCGCAATTAAGCGATTTAATTGCGCACGAAAAGGCCACTTCGGTGGCCTTTTTCAATGCCATTTTCAATGTGGTTCGCTCGCACTCTCCCCGAGGTTGAAGCACACGATCTTGGCGGGAAGCGCGCACCACGACGCTGGTGAACTTTCCAGTGGTGCGAGGATTGCGACAATTCTGCTCTGGCTTACACTGGTGCGTCGCAGGCCGCAACGATGCGGCCATTCTTAATAGCTGGGTGTTGGATAAAGGTTAGGAAAACGTATGCAAGATGGTAATGACTCTGGCGCTCAAGAGGGCGATCCAATCGCCGTGCGCAAGCCGCGCAAAGGTATTTACGTACTCCCCAATCTGTTTACTCTGGCGGCACTTTTTGGCGGTTTTTATGCCATTGTGATGGCGGTTGACGGACGCTTTGATCTGGCCGCTGTGGGCGTGTTTTGCGCGATGGTGTTGGACAGCTTGGATGGTCGCGTGGCGCGTATGACCAACACGCAAAGTGCGTTTGGTGAGCAAATGGACTCACTCTCTGACATGGTCTCATTCGGGGCTGCACCCGCGCTCATTTCCTATATTTGGTCTTTGCGCGGGTTGGGGCGCTGGGGCTGGTTTGCGGCTTTCGTTTATTGTTCTTGCGCCGCGCTGCGTTTGGCGCGTTTTAACGTCAACACTGGGGTTGTGGATAAGCGCTATTTCCAGGGACTCCCGTCGCCTGCCGCCGCGGCGCTAGTGGCTGGCTTCATCTGGTTGGCTACTGATTTGGGTTACAAGGGTTCTGACCTGAGTTGGCCGACCTTTTTTGTCGCTTTGTATGCTGGGCTGACCATGGTTACCAATGTCCCGTTCTACAGTTTCAAGGATGTCAGCATGAAGCGTAGCGTGCCTTTTGCCGTCATCGTTGCGATCGCCCTGGCTATTGCATTGGTGAATTTGGACCCTCCCAAAGTGATCCTCGGATTGTTCGTGATGTACGGACTGAGCGGCTACGTCGTATACGGCGTACGCAAGTCAAGAGGCGTACAGACCAGTGTTATCAGCACATCCACGGATGAACCCGATGAACGCGGTTTGCATTGATTCAGGAGAAGCGAAAGTGACTGACAAACTGATAATTTTTGACACGACATTGCGTGATGGCGAGCAGTCGCCCGGGGCTTCGATGACGCGGGACGAAAAACTGCGCATCGCCCGCCAGTTGGAACGCCTTAAAGTGGATGTGATCGAAGCCGGATTTGCAGCCAGTTCCAACGGTGACTTTGAAGCTGTGAAATTGATTGCCAACTCGATCAAGGACTCGACCGTTTGCTCACT